>JAFQYK010000176.1 GCA_017406485.1 Clostridia bacterium | reverse complement strand
TTCAAACGTCGCGTTTAAAATATTTATCTCGTCAATTCTTTTTTCATCTACGGCGCACACACAGTACGCAACGGCTTTTTCTGTAATTTCGTCAAATAACTCCTCGCGCCGCTTTTCACTTAGTTTTTTTGAGTCGTTTATTGCCTTTATAATTCAGCCCACCGGCAAAAAAACAGCCGCGGCAAACACAGGTCCCGCAAGCGGTCCACGGCCTGCCTCGTCAACGCCTGCGATAAACTTATATCCTTTCTCGCGCAGTCTGTTCTCAATTTCGTACATCGCCTTAACGCGTTCAATTTCTTCTTCATCCGTAAGTTTTTTTCGTGCCATTTTAAATTCTCCTGTTTTGGGTCTATCTTTTTGTTATGATTTATGATATACTGAATAAAGAGGTGTGAGGGGCGAAAGAATAAAGTTCTTTTGCAGCCTGCTTATCCTTGAACGAAGAGAAAGGACGACTTATTATGCTCTATCAAAGGGAAATAGACGACAGCGTCTTAATTCAGTATATAATCCTGTTTACGCTCAGCAAGGTTGACAATGCCGTGCCGTATAATGAGCTTATAAACCTTGTCTTAGATAATTGTAACATCAATTACGGTGATTTTCAAGTGGCGCTTACAAATCTCGTAAAAACCGACCACGTGAGCACATATCTTGAAGGCGAACGTAATCAGGAATATGAGATAACGGATAAGGGACTAAACGCTATGGAGTTCTTTCAGTCAAGTATACCAATCTATATCCGTGAGCCGATAGCCGAGTCCGTAAAACAGCTTTTCATAGAGGAACGCCGCAGAAATGCCGTAGAAGGTGATATTTCACCTGTACGCGGAGAGGAGTTCAGCGCAGACTGCGTGTTGCGTAATGATGATAAAACAGAGCTTATGCGTTTGTCACTGTACGCCGGTACGCGCGACGAGGCAGAGCGGCTTGCAAGGTACTTCAAAAGCCATCCCGAGGAGGTTTATGCAAAGGTTATAGAAGCGTTTGACGCGGCAGATGAGGAGGATAACGAATGAAGGAACAAATCTATACAATACCGGTAAATGAGGCTTATGACGCGGACTCGGAATGTCCAATGTGCCTGCTTGAGAGTAAACTTGAAAAGGAAACGCTTGATTATACTTTGGGCGCGGCAATGATGGAGCCGGATTTTCGTGAGAATTCAAACAAAAAAGGCTACTGTAACCACCACTTTGAGCTGCTGTTTGACAAGCAAAACAAGCTGCCGCTCGCGTTAATACTTGACACGCATTTTCAGGAAGCGCGGAAGGCGCTTTCCGAAACTGCAAAAAAAGCGCCCTCGTCAAAGGGCGGACTGTTCAAAAAGAAGGACGGATACGCGCGGACACTTTCTGAAAAACTTACTCAGATAGCTGACGGCTGTATAGTCTGCGACAAAATAAATCACACAATGGAGCGTTACGCTGATGTTCTTATGTATATGTGGGTAAACGAGCCGGAATTCAGAGCCAAGTTTGACAATTCCAAAGGACTTTGCTTAAGGCATATGAAATTGCTATGCGACACTTCTGAAAAATCCATCGGTTCCAAAGCAAACGAATTTCTTTCCGCTATGATTGAAAAGGAAATAAAGGAGCTTGAGCGCGTGCAGGACGACATCCACCGCTTTACCTTAAAGTTTGACTATCGCAACAAGGATATGGAATGGGGGACAGCCAAGGAC
>JAFQYK010000175.1 GCA_017406485.1 Clostridia bacterium | reverse complement strand
GTGGCTGCCAGAGTCATTTCTCCGTCTGATCCATACTTATAAATTTTGTAGCCGGATTCGTTACCGCTCAAATAAAGAAACTCTATATGATACCAAGCATCAGGATCGTATTGGTCAGATGTTATAACGGGCGTCCACTTGCTACCGCCTGTCTGTTGATACAAACCGCCACTGTGTGAGCGAATATTTGAGTTCTCATCACCTTTAGCATTCAGTAGCGTCATTCCTGCGCTTTCTGTCGATCCGAATTTAATATCCACATCTGTTATAACATACTCACTCTGATCACCAAACGTATACGTTAAATCGCCATTTGTCTGATACCCGTGCGAGCCGTCAGGCGAATTTACAAATGTCATATTAGCCATACTTGTTTCACAAGCATCGTAATCAAGAACACTTTCCTTCTGGCTGTCTGCCCAGCTTATCGAAACAGGCGCGCTTCCATATATTTTTCCACTTGTTGAGGAAGCTCTTACCGTTATGTTCTGAGGAATAACCGACGCATCTACATTTAATACGCCGTTTGCTGCGCTTATATTTTTATTGTCGTTCTTTAGAACTCCGGCACCGTCATAAATTTCCCATACTACATCTGCATTTGTAATTGTGTTTGTTACATCTGTTCCGTTTTTTGTTGCCGTAAATGTGTACGTTTCAGACGTTCCGGCCTTTATGCTTTCACTGCCGGAAACAGTGATTACATCAAACTTTTCGTCTGTCGTATCAACGCTGTTTATTGTTATCTTCTTTGAGCCGTACAGTTCTTTATCGCCAAAGGTTGCAGACGCACGGACGGTTACGGTCTGTCCTCCCGCATTGATGTCTGCGGAAAGAACTCCGCCGCTTGTTATTGATACGCCGGCGTCCGCCAGTGGTGCGGTATTAGCCTCGTTATATACCGACCATTCAACCGCATACTTATTCATAACCTTGCCAAGACGCGTCATTTCATAATCGAGCGCGACACCGCCGCCCGCGTCTATCGAGGACACATCATCTGCACTGCTTACGGCGATAGTATCAGGTTTTTCCGCTACAAGGAGAATATTCTTTACAGTCACGTTTGTAGCCTGCATATAATTGAATACTCTGTTGTTTGAGCCTAAGTTTCTCATATTGCATTTTTCTGTTTCCTTGATTAGTGTACCGCTTGAATCATACAATCTGAAAGTAGGTAAATTATTTCCGTTACCGGTTTGTCCTTCGATTTCAGCCCTGTACCAAGTATCTGCCGAAACGGCGCCCAGCGCCGTATAGCTGCTGCCGCCTGTTTGTGTCTGAAGTTGACCTGCCGAGCTTATGGTTATAATTGGGCCGGTTGCATTTGATGACGCATTGCTTCTTATCTCTATAGATGAGCCTGTAGCGGCATCAAATTTGAAATCAAAGCCGAGGTAAAACTCTTTTGTTGTATCAATATTTGTTGTAAACACTTTTGTAGCCTCGCCGCCGCATACTTGTTCTGCCGAATTATTTACATCCGTAATATCATAAGACGGATCAGGCTCTGTGTAATCAGCCAGCACCGGCACAGCTAAAGAGGCTGCGATTAGTGAAGCTGATAAAAGTGAGCATAATATTTTTTTCATTTTCATTTTCGTACCCTCCTTAATTAGATGCATATGTGACATTAACTGTCTTTCCTGTCGTATCCGTTGTAACGGTTACACCCGGGATGTATCCAAGCACTGCCGCAAGTGATACAAACAGTTCGTCTCCGATACTCTCGGCTGACTGAACTATCTCTGTCTGTCCGCCGTCTATCGCCGTAGACGCTATGAAGTTCTTTCCGGCTTCTATCGTGTATGTCGCTCCGCCCGTCGGGGTGAAGGTCAGCACACCGCCTGTATATGTGTAATCAACGGCACCATCAGTTTTCAACTTGCCGAGTATGCCAAGCACCGGACCAAATACAGCATTCATTGAGCCCATTCTCGCTCTCGCCGTTCCCTCTAAGCCAAGTGATACACCTGCGTACTTAAGGTCATAATACTCGTTTGTATCAACAACCGCTTCCGTTATAGCCTTTGTCCAGTCTACGATATAAGCAGTCTTCAAAAGCGGCATCATCGGTGTTACGTTTCTAACGACCGGTCTTTCGCTTGATACGCCCGGATCGAGTGTTGCGGGCATCTCGGTTGTCAGTCCACCCTCGGAGGTTACAGCTTCTGATGTGAGCGTATATTCCTTCGCCTGCATTCCTTCCATCTTTACGGAAATCTTAAAGGTTCCGGGTGTTCTTGTTGACTTAACAAATATTCTGTTTGTGCCGTTCTCGGCGTAAACATAATTCTTGCCTATCGTTGAAACGCCGTCCTTGGCGCCGCCGAAGTAGTTTGAAAGTCCGGCAGAACCTGATGTATTCTGGAAGCAGTTCGCACCCGAACCGCTGTTATAGCCGCCAAGGAACACACCCTCGCCGCTTATGTTGGTAAATTCAATCTTATCATAGTTTAGCGCGCATATGTTGCCGTTTGCGTCAAGCACCTGCACGTCAAAGTAAGCTATATCCGCGCCGTCAGCCTTCCAGCCGTCGGGAGCAGTGTGGGGTACCAGCTTAACAGAAGCAGCGTCGCCTGTACGCTTAATCTCATCTGTAGCTATCTCGTCGCCGCGCGCATTATATGCCTTTGCTATAACAGCGTCGCCCTGGGTTACGTCTACATTGTCAAACTGATATATAAAGAGCTGCTCAGGTTCGTCATCCTCACCTATCTTTGTTTCAGTTTCGCCGTCTACCCGATAAAGCTCAATCTTCTTAACATCTTTTGAACCGATTGCATAAACCGTTTTC
>JAFQYK010000174.1 GCA_017406485.1 Clostridia bacterium | reverse complement strand
TACGGCACACTTGTAAATACATTAGCCGATCCGGCTGCTATTCCGAATGCGGATACAACAGCTACAGCAGGTAACTTCCAGGCTGCATTCTCAACAGCAACCAACAACTTTGTACTTGATTACACCTTAGTTCTATCTATCCCGGGTCTTGTAAAGGCCGCAGGCATTGGCAAGATTGTAATTTCAAAGACAAAGACTGACTACACCTATGGCGATGTCCTTGACACAACAGAGCTTGCAGACCTGCATATTGACCTTTATAAGGACGAAGCAGGAACCAACAAGATTACAGGCTTTGATTACACACCGTTAGCTTCTGAGCTAACAGCTTACGGCTTAAAGCTCGTACTTAAGAATAACGGTAGTAACTATGATCAGACATCCGACGTACTTAAGGCAACGGCGGCAACCGTACAGATTGTAGAGGACAAGACCGGCGGCAAGGAGTCAAACGTAGTTGACCTCACAGTTGCAAAGCGTAAGCTCCTTCTTGTACAGGACGGCGCGGTAACAAGAGAATATAACGGCAGCACTGCGGTTACACCGAGCACAATAACGCTGAAGGTAGCTGATGACGCCGCTCAGACAGCGGCACAGACTGCAGACACAGGCTCAGTATATGGTCTGTATTCGGCGGATAAGACAGCGCTTGGCGCAAACACCTTTGAAATAACAAAGCCGGGCACAATGACATATATGAACGGCTCAAACGCAGTGAAGGATGCAGGCACAGACTACACAATCTCTGCAAGTAACGATGCACAAATCTCCACAACGGCTGCAGGTGTTAACACCGACCAGTATGAGCTTGTTTTAGGCGAGCTCAAGGGTGACATCACCGCAAAAGAAGTTGAGATTACACCTGTTATCGGCCAGAAGGTTTATAAGGATAACTCAGATATCGACATTGCCGGCAGCAGTGCGGCAGGTTCAAGTAACTCTGTAACAGCAACCGGCTTTGTATCGGGTGAGGAAAGCAACTATACAATTACCTATACAATCCCGCTGACCGCAGCTCAGCACGACAGCGCATCTGCAACAGTGAACCCGAAAGATGCAGACGAATCAGGCTGGCAGAGCGGTACCTCCGGTGATGGCTATACCTGGAAGGTAACAACAGGCAGCACGAACTATCCGTTAAGAAACTACACCTACTCCTTCAAGCCTGTAACTGTATCAACAATTAATAAGTCTGCAGTAAAGGCGGAAATTCTTGAAACAGACAGCAAGAAGATCAGAACAGCATACGACAGCGGCGACGCTATTGACTTTGCTAATCTGGTAGTTAAGATAACCTACAATGATGATTCAGTTCAGACGTTTGAATACGGTCAGCCGAGCTGGGATGATCACTTCGTAATTGTAAGAGATGATAAGACAACAACGATTACAAACGGAACAAAGCTTACAACAGCAGACAATAATGAGAGATTCTATGTTAAGGTAACCGATACCTTAACCACACAGAACGCAACCTCGCAGATTAAGGTTGGCGCTAAGGAGCTTCAGGTTTCGGCAAGAGCTACAAGCGTTACATCAAGACCTTATGACGCAACAGCAGACGCTGATACATTTGTAGAGTATTACATACTCGATGCACCTACAGGCGCAAACGTATCGCTTAATGCGACCAACACAGCAAAGGCAGACTTTGCCGAGAAGCCGGCTGCAGGCACAGACGCTGCAATTCCGCCGTCATACGTTGGTACAGACAAGCCGATTGTAATTACAGCTAACGATTCATCCTTCACACTCGAAGGCACGGATGCAGCTCAGTATTCCGTTAAGTGGGTAAATAACCCCGCTCTTAAGGGTGAGGTTACGAAGCTCCCGCTTCACATTGAGTCGTGGCCGGTACTTACAGCAGGTAGAAATATCACTGCAACAGAGCCGGCAACAATCTCTTACGGCGGTAATGTACTGATTGGCGACGATGCTGAAAGCAAGGCTGTTCTTGACGCAGCAAGCAAGGCTAAGATAACGACAACAGAACTTCAGGCTGACATTGATAAGTTCAGAGCAACCTTTAGCGCTGACTATACAGCTACACAGCTTAAGACAGCAACTACAGATTCGTATAACCTTACATTCACAGCAGGCACACCTGTTATAACCGCAACCGGTTCTGACGCTGACCTGTTTGAAAAGAACTACGAACTTACATATGCTGACCCGAAGGGTATCGTAGTTCCCTCGGCTATACAGATAACAAATGTAAGCACACCGCAGGCTTCAACCCACGGTGATGATAATGTAAATCTTGAAGGTATGAAGTTTACAGTACACTATACTGCAGACGATGCAGGCAACTCTGCTGTTTACACCTTTAAGAACACAGGCGACCAGTGGTATGTTGTAGCTGGTAACAACGCTGACGACAGTGACGTTGTTAAGGAAGCGAACAAGATATCAAAGACACAGCTTCTGAATAACTACGGTGTTCAGCTCAGATGGAACACGAAGAACTCCACAGGCTTAGAGCCTGATAAGGGTCTCGGCAAGGCTAACCACGAGGATGACCAGAAGCAGATTGTAATTATGGTTCCGCTTAAGGATCTTACAGGTACAGACGAGTTTGCTATGGCAAAGACCGGCAATGTAACTATCAACAAGCGTCCGATTTACGCATACGTGAAGAAGTCACCGGTACAGATTGACAAGCCTTACGATGGTAATGACTATGCAGATCCTTCGGGCGTAACGTTCGACTTCTACGTACCCGATAATCCTGCAAACGCGACAGACCCGACGCTGTTCAGCAAATATGCAAAGTGGTTCGCAGACGAGGATGTTAAGATTAACACACCTGCAAAGGGCGAGCGCTCAACAGGTGAACAGCTCAAGGCAGTATATCTCGGCGGTACAGCAGCAAACCACGATGGTTCATACAAGTTTAACGGCACCTCTTGGGTAGAGTGCGATATTGCCGGTAAGGATGTAAGACGCGGAAGTGACGGCGCTGTAGTTAATAAGAATATTCAGCTTTCCAACCTCCACCTCACAGGCGCAGGCTCGGATAACTACACACTCGTAAACGCTGATACCTGGACTCTCTCTGCTGTAGATACAGGCTTTGAACAGTATGAGCCTACAACGACACCGGAAGAGGGTTCACAAAAGCTCTCCAACCGTCTCCCGGGTAAGATTACCCCGATAGATGCGACGGTTACGGTAACAACCGTTCCTCCGATTTCGAAGAACACAACCGACCTTAAGCGTCAGGTTACAAACGGCACAAGCGGCGCGTACACAGTAAACGGTTTGGTATCAGGCGATTCCTTGAGCAACATCAGCGTATTCGCAACCTATCCGAATAATGACCCTGTTCAGCAGAACGTTGAAGTAACCGTTGAAGGTGACAAGAGCGGCTATGCAGAACTGAACTACAACATCACACCTGATCCGCAGTACGTAATGGGTTCAATAATGACGATTGGTATTACCAATATCGAAATTCTTGAACAGCCGAAGCTTGAATACAACCACGGCGACCAGCTTAATCTGAAAGATCCGGAAAATACAGACGGTATGAAGATTAAGGTAACCTACAGTGACGGTACTCAGAAGGTATGGACATACGGCGGTACCGGCACAAGCGAAACATATCCGTGGCTTGTAGAAAACTATGCTTCAGGTGCAATACCGGGAACAAGCCCTGCGACTTCTTCAGACACAGTTGCAGACCTCCAGGATATAACGCTCGTTTGGAATGACACAAACAACGCTGTTACACCGAACGAAACTATGAGCTGCAGCGATACAAACAAGGGCTATACAGACAGCAGTAACAAGAAGGTTACCAAGATTCAGGTTAAGCCGCTTCTGACAACAGCTCCTGAGGCAACCACATATGCAGACTCCAAGTATACCGACAACATCACGGTATCAAAGAGACAGCTCGCTTATGAGATTACAGGCAGCGTAACCAAGGTATACGACAGCGATAATGTAGTTAAGGACGCAACAGGTCTTACCGTAACGCTTAAGGACAGCGAGGGCAATCCGGTAACTGATGTTACCTTCGATTTGAACGCGGCAGTAGCAGCAAACGCAGTTACATTTGTAAGCACTGATACTAAGCCGGATTCATATGCAGGCGACAAGACAATTGCTATTGCGAACTTCAACACATATCTTGACGGCACAAATATCGAAGATGCATACAATATGCCGACAAATGCTAATAAGACCAACACAGCAACAGGTACAATCACACAGCGTCCGATAACAGTTACGGTAACAACAGTACCGACACTTGATACAAACACGGCAACACCCGATGAAACAGGCGGCACAAAGTACACCTTACCGCTTGTAAAGGGTACAAACTTCTCAGTAACAGGCCCCGAGAACGGCACAGGCATATTCCAGTATAATAACGGAATCTTGACTGCTGACGAGGCTGATGTTTCTTGGAACGTAATCTTTGATTTGGACGGTGTAAATACAAATATTGCCACAACTGCTCCGGTTACCTTCTCAACAGGTACACTTGTAGGAAGCACAACCTCATCAGAGCAGCCTTCAACCGTTGCGGCTAACTATAACCCGACCTTTGTTGCTAATCAGACAACAGGTCCGATCACATCACTTGTACAGGCTAACCATATCGCTGTTACAACAAGCCCGACTAAGACAACATATGACCACGGCGATAAGCTTGAGCTTGACGGTACACAGGTAACTGTTTACAAGAGATGGGATACTGTAAACGATCAGTTTGTAGACGGTACAACAGAAGCAACTGTTTACACCTACGATAAGACCCTGAACAGTAACGCCGGCGGCTGGAAGATTGGCGAAACACCGGTAGCTCCCGCAGATGTTCCGTTCAACTTCTACTGGGCAGGCGAAAGTGCAACAGGTACAGAGTACACACCGGCTAATATGGTAGACCTTGCCGCAGACTCAAATAACAATGTTCTCAGCCTGACAACACCGAAGAACGGCTTTACAGATGGTACAGGCGCTATAACAGCAGCACTTACGAATGATCCTACAATAAACGACGATGTAACAATCAACGTTAATAAGCTCCAGCTTTATATGCACCTCTCAGGCAGCGCTGAAAAGGTATACGATAAGGATGCTAAGCTCAGCAAGGATGGCACAAACCACTATGACCTTACAGTAGAATTTAAGGCAACCGATGACCCGACCGAAAATCTTATAGCCGTAGGTACGCTTGCAGCAAATAAGATTGACGAATGGGTAACAGGCGGCGTAATCACATACAAGGATAACCGCACAGGCACACCTGATTCATACGTTGGTACTTCAGCTGAAGAAACAACAGCAGGCACACCTGACAAGACCTTAAATGTAGCAGTAGGCAACCTTGGTACAGATTATCTGACATTGACCGTGGATGAAGCAAAGGTTTACAAGCTTCCGACAGAGGCAGGTCACATAATCGTACACGATGTAACAGCTTCTATCACAGCAAGACCGATTACAATTGTTGCTGATACTTATGAAGCACAGACATATGAGACACTCCAGACAAATAACGAAGTTGCGCTCAGCGCAAGCGACGTAAAGGTTTACGACGGTACATATACCGCTGTTGACGATGAAACACCTAAGTGGACTCTTGATTCGGGCGCAGTTATCGACTGGAAGCTCACATATGATGTAAGCAGCATAGACCTCAACACAAAACCGCTTACAGCAGATGTTAACTGGGGCGAGGCTAACGATGACGAAAACGCAGCACCGCACCAGATTACAGGCGCACCTGCTGTAAACTACACAGTAACGTGGATAGCGCCCGATACCGGCGCAGTTCGCCGCGAGGGTGATCCGGAAATCATCATTGTAAAAGGTCCGTCAGCTGAAAAGACTGACGATAAGTACATCTACGATACTCCGACAGACTGGGATGGCTTCGAGTACAAGGTAGTCACACCTGAAGGCACAACAAACCACCGCT
>JAFQYK010000173.1 GCA_017406485.1 Clostridia bacterium | reverse complement strand
TGTTGCGGATAATCCTTTTACCCAAGTCGGAAAGGGAGAAAACAATGAAAAAATCAACAGTATTTTCAAACGGACTGATATGGTTCGGCGCGGCAATCTCAATTGCCGAAATCCTGACCGGTACCTTTGTAGCCGATATGGGCGTAAGGGACGGACTTTTAACCATCATCTTAGGCCACCTAATAGGCTGCGCGCTGCTTTTCGCCGCCGGCTTTATCGGCGCAAAAATGAAAAAAAGCGCAATGGAAACAACAAAGCTGTCGTTTGGAAAAGGCGGCTCGTACCTGTTTGCAATCTTAAACGTATTCCAGCTTGTCGGCTGGACGGCGATTATGATTAACCAGGGCGCAAACGCCGCAAACGCGATTTACGCGATAGGCACACCGTGGTGGAGCGTTATAATAGGCGTTCTTATCGGAATATGGATTTTGATAGGAATTAAAAACCTCGGCATTGTAAACACAGTCGTAATGACCGCGCTGTTCGCGCTGACGATTATGCTGAGTGTTTCAATCTTTAAAAATCCCGTATTCGGTGAAAACGCAGGCACAATGTCGTTTGGCTCCGCGCTTGAATTATCGGTTGCAATGCCGGTATCGTGGCTTCCGGTAATCGCTGACTACACTTCAGGGGCGGAGGAAAAGCCGACGAAAACGGTGCTTGTATCGGTAATAACCTACTTTTTCGCAAGCTGCTGGATGTATGCGATAGGCTTTTTCGCGGCTATGTTCACAGGCCTTTACGAAATCGCGCCCATAATTCAGACAATCGGCATAGGACTTATCGGACTTATAATAGTTGTAGCTTCAACCACAACCACAACCTTCCTTGACGCATACAGCGCAGGCGTAAGCTCGGTTACGCTTTCAAAGAAACTCAGCGCAAAGTGGGTAGGTATTATAACGTGCGTTATGGGTATATTGCTTTCAATTTTTGCCGAGAGCTTTCTTGGTAACCTTGAAGGCTTCCTGTACATAATCGCCGGTGTTTTCTCACCGATGATAGCGATTATGATAGCCGATTTCTTCATATTAAAAAACAATTGGTCAGAAAAAAAGGTATGCGTTTCAAATCTTGTCATATGGGCAATGGGTTTTGTCGCATATCACCTCTGCTACCGTCTTGACGGCGGCTCGGAGTACAATTTCCCTATACCGCTTGGCTACACCTTGCCGGTGGTTGTGGGTGTTATAATCGTTACCGTGATTGTCGGTAAGATAAAGCAAAAAGTATTAAACTAACAATAATCGGTCATACTCCGCGAGGCACATACTGGGGAGCGCCTTTATGTGCCGGGGTACGGCTTTAACATATAAACAGCGATGGGAAGCTATGTTTTAGCGTGAGAGGAAGGAATTGACCTTCGACCGCCAATGCAATACAGGTGTATTGCAATGCTTTTGCAGGTAAACTGTCGCTGTTTATACCTTGCAAAAGCTTACAAATAATATGAAAAGAGGTTTTTGCAAATGAAATCAACAACTACGAAGAAAATCGCGATAGCAGGTATGCTTATCGCAATAGGAGTAATAGGCGGAGCGTGGTCGTTTCCGATAGGTGCGTCAAAATGTGCGCCGGTGCAGCATATGGTGAATATTCTCGCGGCAACAACGTTGGGTCCGTGGTATGGAATAATTATGGCGTTTATCACCTCCTGCATACGTCTTGCAATGGGAACAGGCACGCTTATGGCGTTTCCGGGCAGTATGTGCGGCGCGTTTTTAGCCGGCGTTTTGTGTATGGCGTTTAAGAAAATGAATTTCCCGAAAAAGGAAAATATTTTCGGTAACGGCACACTCGGCGCGGTCATAGGCGAGCTGTTCGGTACGGCTGTTATCGGCGGTATGCTTGCGTATCCGATTGCGACAATGATAATGGGAAAGGAAGCCGCACTGTTTACATACGTTTTCCCGTTCTTCGTAAGCACGCTCGGCGGTACAATAATCGGCACAATCGTGTATATTGCATTGAGGAAAACCAAGGCGCTCGATAAAATGGGGATATAAATGGAGATTATAAAAAACATTCGTGAAAAAAATCCGCTTGTACACTGTATAACAAACACAGTCACAATAAACGACTGCGCCAACGCGCTTCTCGCCATAGGCGCGCGCCCCGTAATGGCGGAGCATCCTGATGAGGCGGCGGAAATCACCGCCGCGGCGGACGCGCTCCTTATAAACACAGGCACAATCTATCCGTCAAAGATTGAGGCTATGAAACGAAGCGCAAAAGCGGCAAAGGAAAAGGGCATACCGTTTGTATTAGACTGCGTCGGCGCAATGTCGAGCAGCGTGAGAAAATTGCTTATTTCGGAGCTAATAAAAATAAATATTCCGACCATAATAAAGGGTAACGCCGCCGAAATTGAAGCCGTAACAGGCGGTGACGCTCACGCAAGCGGAGTTGACTCGACAGAGGAAACAGACTATAAGGGTGCAATCACGGCTGCAAAAAAACTAGGCACAGTGATAATGGTAACAGGCGAGCGTGATTTTATAACTGACGGCGAATATTCGGCAATAATCTCAAACGGTACGTCGATGCTATCTAAGGTCACAGGCACAGGCTGTATGCTCGGCTGCATAACAGCCGCCGCAGCCGCGGCAAACGAACCGCTTACAGCCGCAAAGCATATGGCGGCGGTAATGGGAATATGCGGCGAGAGGGCAGATACCGGCTGCGGCACAGGCACCTTTCGCATAAATCTCATTGATGAGCTTTCGCTTATCACGGATGAAATAATTTCTGATAGTATAAAGGAAAATTAAAATGGACTTATCTCTATACCTTATAACCGACTCAAACGGACTAAGTGAAAACGAATTTTACAGCAGAATAGAAGCCGCCCTTAAAGCGGGCGTTACAATGGTGCAGCTTCGTGAAAAGGAGCTTAAAGACCGCGATTTATATATGCGCGCGTTAAAGCTGAAGGAAATATGCCACCGCTATAACGTGCCGCTTATTATGAACGACTTTGCAGGGCTTGTACTTGCCGCAAATCTTGACGGCGTACATCTCGGTGCAAACGATTTACCTATATCCAAGGCGCGCGAGCTGTTGGGCGAGGGCAAAATCATAGGCGCGACAGCTAAAACCGTAGAAGCCGCACAGGCGGCGGAAAAGGACGGTGCGGACTATTTCGGCATAGGCGCGTTTTTTGCCACTGATACAAAAACAGACGCGCTTGTTTTAACGCCGGCTCAGATTAAGGAAGTAACTTCTTCCGTAAGCATTCCTGCTGTCGGCATAGGCGGACTTGATGCGGAGAATATTGACATAATTGAAGGCTGTAATTTAAAGGGCGTCGCATTGTCAAACGCAATAATGCGCTCTGATGATATAGAAAAAACGGTTAAGGAACTCAAGGAAAAAATATTAAGGTATAGGGGATAAGACTATGTACAAAATTCTAACAATCGCCGGCTCGGACTCTTCGGGCGGCGCGGGCATTCAGGCGGACATCAAAACAATCACCGCCCACAAAATGTACGCAATGAGCGCGATAACGGCGCTTACGGCGCAGAACACCACAGGCGTGTACGGCATTTTGGAAGCAACGCCTGAATTTGTCGCAAATCAGCTTGACTGCGTTTTCACAGACATTTACCCCGACGCGGTAAAGATAGGTATGGTGTCAAACTCTGAAATCATATCCGTAATCGCTGAAAAATTAAAGGAATACGGCGCGAAAAATATTGTCGTTGACCCCGTAATGGTTGCGACAAGCGGCTCGGATTTAATGCAGGGCGGCGCGGAGGACACGCTTATTAAAAAGCTAATTCCGCTTGCAACGGTCATAACACCGAACCTTCCCGAGGCGGAGGTTTTGTCGGGAATGAAAATCGAAACGCACGCCGATATGGAAGCCGCGGCAAAAATTATATCCGAAAAAACGAGCGGCGCGGTGCTTATTAAGGGCGGACACCTCACCGATACGGCTGATGATTTAATTTACGCCGGCGGCAAAGCGGTATGGCTCAAATCTGAACGGATAGACAACCCCAACACCCACGGCACAGGCTGCACGCTCTCGTCAGCGATAGCCTGCAACCTCGCGGCAGGTTTTGAAACAGTGCGCGCCATAGAAAATGCAAAGGGTTACATAACCGACGCGTTAAAAGCCGGACTTGATCTC
>JAFQYK010000172.1 GCA_017406485.1 Clostridia bacterium | reverse complement strand
GCTTACCGCGCTGCACTTCGCATCGTGCATAATGTTGTTCTCGATTATCCAGCCCTTGCTCCAATGGGCCGATACCATACCCGGCTGATCAGCCGTTGGCGGCGCCCACGGACAAGCTGCGTGCGCAAACTCAAAGCCGGAAACGGTTATGTAATTTATGCCGGTCAACTCCGGATAAAAGCACGAACGGCGCACATTTATCTCCGTAAGCTCATCATTTGGATTGCTGCCGCCGAAATCGGCATATATAACGGTATACTCACCATCCTGCTCGGTGTACCACTCCATAGGGGAAAGGCTGTTTTCAGTATTTTCACGCAAAGCCGCACTGTTTAAATACACCTGCCCTAAATGCAGAAGCTTATCCACCGGTTCCATAAGCCAGTCGCCGTCAATCGTTTCTATGTAAGGGTTAAACGCGCCGAAAAAGCCGTTTTCGATCCTGACGCGCCAAACGCTCTCCGAAACGCACTCCCAATCCTTTATTTCCTCCGAGCCTTTTATAATAACCTTTTCTCCGTCCGCCGCCTTGTACGTTATGCGCTTTGACGCGGTTCTCGCGCCGTTTGCGGGGTTCACACACTCGCGGTAAACGCCCTCGTGTACAATAACCGTATCTCCCTCCTCAGCCAAAGCTGCGGCGCGGTTTATGGTAAGAAACGGGCTTTCGGCAGTTCCTGTGTTTTTATCGCTGCCGTTTTTAGCAATATGATAAACCATTCCCATTAACATCAACTCCTTTAAAACCATTTTACCACCGCGCAGGGAATAAAAACAGGGGAAAATATGCTATCTTCAACTGATTTTATGCTTTATAAAAACCACCGAACCTCTCGCGGTACTCCGCCGGCGTCATATTATAAATCCTTTTAAATGCGCGGTTAAAGGTGGACTGGCTGTTAAAGCCGGCGTCATTTGAAATAGCCGTCACGGAATAATTCGTTGTCCTGAGCTGCTCCGCGGCGTACTCCGACCGCACAAGCGCAAGGTAATTCGGCAGGCTCATTTTTATACTGTTTGAAAAGGTGTGCGAGATATAGAACTTGCTGACGTTGAACTCCTTTGCAAGCGTGTCCAGCGTAATATCGTCCTGAAAATTCTCTCCTATATATAAAACAATTTTCTGCGTAAGGTTTGCCACAGGCAAATGCTCCTTACGCGTAAGCGTGAGCTTTTTCACAAGCTTTGAAACGATAAGAATTGCCCACGCGATTTTCTCTGCATTTTCGGTGCAATTTATGATTTCCTTAAAAGCCGTGGCGGTAATATCATCAATATCGGTAATGATTGGATTTTCCGCGGCAACATCATTAAAATCGGGCAATATACTTCCGAAAAGCTCCGTGGGTATTATAATAAGGATATGCTCAGTGTCACGCCATTCGTTGCGGTAATATTCGTGCGGCACAAAAGGGAAGATAACCGCAGCCTGACCTGCGTCTATTTCGTATTTCTCGCCGTCAATATCCATATGCTGACCTTGGCTGAACACATACACTATCTCAAGCTGCTTATGCGTGTGGGCGCGGTAGTTTATCTCACGTCTGTTATTTATAATTTTAATTTCCTCCGGCTGAAATTCGTAAAAAGGCAGCATATAAAACCCCCCCAGTGCAATTTTTGACTGCATTTATTATTTCTTTGACTGTTATTATACATCCGTATGTGCTATAATGCAAGTATAAATTAGGAATAAAGGCGCGCGGAGAGGAGAATTCAATATGAAGCTAAAGAAAACAATATCTGCAATGCTGGCAGCGGCTATGACCGTATCTGCTGCGGCAATACCTGTTTTTGCAAATGAGGAGGAAACGGCTGTGTATCTTGATACGACAAAAACCTTTGAGGAACGCGCGGCTGACCTTGTTTCGCGTATGACGCTTGAAGAAAAGGTCGCACAGCTCAGCTACAGCGCTCCCGCGATTGACAGGCTAGGCGTTAAAAAGTACAACTACTGGATGGAGTGCCTGCACGGTGTTGCAAGACAGGGCAAGGCAACAAACTATCCTGCTTCACTTTCCCTCTCAAACACCTGGAACAGAGAGCTTATACATACCATAGCGGACGAAACCTCAACAGAAGCCCGCGCAAAAAACAACCGCTACAATCTTTCCTACTACACGCCCACAATAAATATGGCGCGTGATCCGAGATGGGGAAGAAACGAGGAAACCTACGGCGAGGATCCGTACCTTACAGGACAGCTTGGCGCGGCATTCGTAAAGGGAATGCAGGGCGATGACTAAAAGTACACAAAAATCATTGCAACCATAAAGCATTTTGCGGCAAACAACAACGAGAAAAACCGCCGCGGCGGCTCGTCATATATGACGGAGTTCAATTTCAGAAACTATTACACAAAGGTATTTGAAAATGTTGCGGAGCAGGTTATGCCCGGCAGCGTGATGTCCTCCTACAATGCGACAAGCATTTCCAGAAGCGGCAGCTATATCTATAACTTTGTACCGTCCTCGGCAAACAAATATCTGCTTACGGATTTGCTTCGCAGAAGCTGGGGCTTTGACGGCTATGTAACCACCGACTGCGGCGCGGGTAACGACATAGCAAGCATAGCACAGTACGAGCAGGGCATAAGAAAAGCGGAGGGTGAAAACGATGAAAACGCCGGCTCGGAATTTTATGTTGCGTCTGCCGTTAAGAACGGTATGGACCTCGAGTGTAACCTGAGCGGCGGCAACACCTCGACAGCGTACGGAGTAAAGGCAATAGAAAACGGCTATATGACAGAGGAGGAGCTTGAAACGGCAATCTACCACCTTTTCCTCCAGCGTATGAGAACGGGCGAGTTTGACGATAATGCTACAAGCTACAGAAGCTACACCGCAAATGATATAGAAAGCGCGGAGCATATCTCCACCGCTGAAAAGGCGGCGGAGGAAAGCTGGGTGCTTCTGAAAAATGATGATAACATGCTACCGCTCGAGAACGTAACCAAGGTTGCCGTAGTCGGTGACCTTGCCGACAAGCTTGTTTTGGGCGACTACACAGGTTCGCCTTACAACACCGTAACACCAATAGAGGGCTTAAAGGCGGTTCTCGGTGAAAAGAACATAGAGGTAAATCACGTCGGCGCGGTAGCGGACGATACACCGCTGTTCAACGTTAAGAGCATAAAGCTTGTAAAGTCAAACGGCAGCAAAACAATGATTGACATTACACAGGCACAGAGCGTAAGCGGTATGAACACCGACTTTACGAATGTAACGCCAAGAGCGGCGGCATATATACCGAATGTAAATTTTGAGAACGTAACGTCTGTTGAGGTTGAAATGGAAACAGGCAGTATGTGGGGCGGCTCGCTCAATATAGCCTACGGACAGGGCGGCCCGACGGTTGCGGTAATAAGCTCACCGTCAACGGGAACCTCGGGCTACACCACCGTTTCCGGCGACTACACAGGCGCGGACGGCGGATATAACGGCACAAGGGATATGTACATCTCGGCAAGCGCGGCGGTAAAGGATTTCAGCGTCAGCGCCTTTAAGTCGGAGCTTGACAGCGCGGACGTAATCCTCGCCTATGCAGGAACAATCCCGAAGCAGGCGGGACTCGGCGACGCGGATTCGTCAGAGTCAAAGGACAGAGAAACGATAGACCTGCCCTCGCATCAGGCACACGTACAGGCAATCTGCAACGCATACCCCGATAAAACAGTCGTAGCAATGTCAACGGTAGGACAGATAAACGTTGAACCGTTCAAGGATAAGTGCAAGGCAATCTTATGGACGTCCTACAACGGTCAGACACAGGGAACAGCGCTTGGCAAAATTCTCGCAGGCGACATAAATCCCTCCGGCAGACTGACAACAACTTGGTATAAAAACAGCGATGTGCAGAAGATGGAGCTGTACAATAACACAAATCAAACCATAGACGGCATCACAGGCAAATTCACGAACTACAACATCCAGCCCGACGG
>JAFQYK010000171.1 GCA_017406485.1 Clostridia bacterium | reverse complement strand
TCGCGAATAAGGTTTTCGTTGTTATTGCCAAACTCCTTAAGGTGTTGATCGGCAATACAAATAACCCTTATATTGTCGGTCACCTTGTTGGACTTTACCTGGTAAAAGGTCTTTTGAAGCATATTGTTTCCGATAACCGTTGCAATGGTGAGGTATACTATGAATATTGCAAGAACCGCCAAGACAACCGTCATAATCTTTTTACCGAGACTTGCTTTTTTCAGCCATTCCATCTTCGGCTTGGCTAAACGTTTTCTCTTAGCACGTCTTTCTTCGGCTCCTGCGCGCTTTTCCTCTAAATCTGCCATAATTCCTTCCTCCTGCTTAGGGGCTTACTTCCTGAAATAACGTCCAAAGCCCTTACCCTTCTTTTTGAGCGCCTTCCTATGCTGTGGTTTCGCAGCTTTATCCGTATTATCTTGTGTTTCTGCGTAGTTACTGCCGGCCTTATCCGTTTCAGGCATATCTGACGGATCAACATAGGCTTCTACAGGCTCGGCATCAACTATGACCGGTGTTTGTTCTGCTTCCGGCTCGGTCATTTCAACCGGCTTTTCGTCAGGCTTCAGAATTACCGGTTCCGTCTTTGGTGCAGGCTCTGCTGCCTGCGGCTCGGCCGGTTTTTCCTCCGGCTTGTTATCGTTTATTTCAGGCTTTTTAATCTCATTTTTCTCCGCTTTTACGGAATTATCCTGCTTACCGGGGTCAGCCACCTTACGGAAGGTTGCACCCATAAGCTTTCTTATATCATATAAGCCCTCGGTGTTTGTCTCCGAAACAGCAACGCTGACCTGCATTGCATTGTTGGGTGACTGAACATTATGGTAACGCACCAATTCCTCAAGATACTGCTTAAAGTCGTTCGCTCTCTCCGGCGTACAATCCTCAAACATACAGAGGAACTGCTCGCTGCCGTTGTAACCGGCGAAGCCATAGCTCTGAGCAGCGCGCTTTAAAATTTTACCAAAGGCCTTCAATAGCGCGTCACCGGCTTCTCTGCCTCCCTTTTCGTTTACATATTTGAGGTTGTTTAGTTTGACTATACCAAATACAAAGTTATCCTTGAGCTTACCTGCGGCGTATCTCTCAATTTCAAGGTCGCACATAGCACGGTTCGGAAGTCCGGTCTTTCTGTCCGTGTACATAATGTAATCGAGGAACTCCTTGCTTCGGCCGAGAATGATAGCTCCGATACAGCCGAACAGGAAGAATATGATTGCTGAAAGGAAGATGTACATTCTGATGTTTATCTTCTCGCCGGTGCTTATAGATGCGAGCGTTGAAACGTTGTTTGCTCCGACGTACTGGTTGTACTCGTCAACAGTGTCGGAAACAATCTGATACATTGTGTCAAGCTCCTCAGACAGCTTGGTTAAGCTATCCTCAATATGCTCCTTATTGCTCTTGTCTGTGCTTACAGTATCATCGGTGAAGATTGAGAGTATCTTGCGCTTGTGCTCAAGATCCACCTCTGTTTTTTCCTTCTCCGTTTCAAGCTCCACATACTCGTTTATAAGGCCGTCATATGTGGTCTGGCTGTCAACCTGACGCTCCTCTGTGTTCTTATCGTATACGTCCTTTAGGATATAGTCACTGGAGTTATTGCCCTCCTCGGCCTGTGTGCCGAAGTGGTACTCCGCGCCCTCCTTGTTCTTGTCGCTGTATTTATGGATAAGGTCGTCAAGGTCGTCTATCTTGGACTGCATATTCTGCAAATCAAGCTCGTAGGTGCTTATATCCGTCTGATACTTCTTTATAAGAGTGTCATAGTCAACCGTAACCTCCTGCTCTAAGATAAGCGAATATATATCGGGTATGTCGTACTGCATATAGCCCTGATACATTTCATAGAGGTCGTTAAAGGAATAGCCGGTCGCCGCGCTTCGGTAATCGGGCTGAGTTTCC
>JAFQYK010000018.1 GCA_017406485.1 Clostridia bacterium | reverse complement strand
TACTTAACGCAAGAAGCGCGGAGCATAATTTTTTTAACATATTTTATTCCTCCCCATTTTTATCTGACCGGTTGCCGAAAACACCGTATACTACTCTTGCGGCCGCGGCTCTTGTTGTGTTATCCAAGGGTGCGAATGTGCCGTCGCCAAGGCCGTTTATGATTTCGCACTGATAAAGGATGTGTACGGAGTTTTTAGCGTAATCCGAGATGCTGTCCTCGTCGGTAAACTCTGCATAATTGCGCTTTCTCACAAGCGTTATGTCAGCCTTTGCCGTGAGGCGCATAAGCATAGCCGCCATATCCTGACGCGTTATATTCTCACTCGCGCCGAAATACGTGTCGCTGAAGCCGGAAACCACGCCCATCTCATACGCCGCCGCAACGGCTCCGTAGTACCACGCGTCCTCCGGAACATCCTCAAAGCTGCATTTTGCGTTTTCGGTGTCCGCGCCTATAGCGCGCATAAGTATTGCCGCAAATTCGGCTCTCGTTATATTTCTCGCAGGTTCAAATTCCGTATCGCTTACGCCGGAAATAATGCCCTGCCTGTTAAGGTCGTTTACAGCTTCCTCTGCCCATTCGTAGCCGGCCATATCCTTAAAGTCGGCGTCGCCGCCCTCTGACGGCTTATCCGAAGGAGCGGGGCTTACATCGGGATTATCTGTTGCCGCGGGCTCTGCCGTTGCTGACGGGTCAGCCGTTGCCGCGGGGTCTGGTGTCGGTGTAGCCTTGACGGTCGCGCCGCCTCCGCCTCCGCCGCCACCGCCGCCGGAGCCGCCTCCTGAACCGGAGGTTCCCTCCTTAACGGTGTTGTCGGGCTTGGGAGTTGCGTCCGGGTCTGTTAAAGGCTCCTCCCAGCCTGTGTAGGCGTACATATACTGAACATATACGTCCTCCTTACCCGCAAGACGCGAGCTTATCTGCCAGCGTGCTATTGTGTTGGAGGTTGCTGAGTCGGAATATTCAAGGCCCGCACGTATAAGCTTGTCGTTTAAGTACAAATCACACGTTCCCTCGTCGGCGTTCAAAAGAAGCTTTATATCATACCAGGTGTCTGTTGTGTATCTTGAAATCGCGTCACCGTTGTAGTTAATGTCGTTCTTTGTAAACGAGAGGGATATGGTTGTACCGAAGGTTGTCGCTTCCTTGGCTGTACCTGTATCGGCCGTTGCCTCACCCTCGTCGCCCTCGGCGTTATCCGAGTCGGCGCTGTCCTGCTGCAGATAAAATCTCAGCTCCGGAGCCTGATTCATCGGGTCAAGCTCCTCGCCCTTTATCATCAGCTTGCAGCGTATCGTTGCCTTGCCGTCAAGCGGTGTGTCAAACTTCTTTGCATATGTAAAGCCGTGGTCGTGGTTGTCATCGCGGAGCATAAGTATCGGCTTGTCGCCGTCCTCCGGTGTTGTCGGAATGGGTATTCCGCCGAGCGTGTAGATGTACCAGTCAAGCACATCGCCGAACACGGTTATAAACTTCGTCGTTTCACCCTCGCCTATGTCGTTTTCCTCCATAGCCTTTGCGTAGTCCACGTTAACTGTGTACTTTGAGGGCTCTACGGGAATGGTGTTCATCGCAACGTCATACGCGGTGGGATATTCAACGGCCTTTTTGCCGGAGGCCTTTATGCCATCAACCGCGTATACCTTGTTGCCGTCCTTGTCAAGTGCGCCGGTGTCGGAAATCTGCTTTTGGTTGAACTTCGCGCAGTCGCTTTCAGTGCCGTCGGCGCTTACGCTTCTTAAATCAAGGTAGTATTCCTTACCGTTTTCAAGTCCTTGCAAAACGTAGCTTGTCGCTGTGGATGGGATGGTTACGCTCTTTGCTCCGCTCATATCGCTTGAAGTGCTGTAGCGGAGTATGAAATGGTCTGTTTTTGTATCGAATTTATTGTTGCCGAGATATGTGAGATAATAGCTCTTGCCCGACTTTGTCGTGTAGGTTGTCTGGTTGTAATACTTATCCTCCGAGCCGGGTTCAAAGGTTATCGTTATTCTCTCGTCAAACGGTACATATTTTGATATTCTCGGCGTCAGCGGCTTGCCTGTTGACTGCGCTTCTGTCGTGAAGTGATATGTCGCGTCCGTCATAGCCCTTACGCCGGTATCTGTGTAGGTTTCTATTTTATATGAATACGTTGTGTTGGGATTAAGGTCGCTCAGTACGTAGGAGAAATACGTGTCATAATCGGAAGCCGTTCTGTATTTTGACTGTATCGGCTTATCCTCGCTGTCGAGTCTGTAGCCCACCTCGTTTACATCGTAGTCGTAATACTTGTTGAGGTCGATTTCCTTTGCGCTGCCCGCATTGAACTCGTTACCCTCGCAGTAGTAAAGCTTTGCCTTTGCTCTTTTTACCGTGTTGAACAGGATTTCGTGAGTCGTGTGCGTCTGGAATTTGGTTGAACCGTCACGTACATTTTCAGCCGGTGCCGGCTCGTCGTCAACGCTGTCCTCAAGCTCCATATCGCCGGCGCAGCAGTCGTTTATGTAGTATTCAAGGTTCGTGTAGCCTCTGCCCTCAAAGTCCTCACGGCTTATATCCTTGTCGCCGTTTCCTGTCCAGCCCATAAGCTCAACGTAGAAATCGGGTATGCCGTCGCCGTTTGAATCCCATTTGCCGTCACGGTAAACGGTCGGAAGCTGCGGCCAGTCATAGACGCTCCACTCTGTATCGGCAATATCGGTTCCGATGTTACCGTCGGTAACCGCGCTTGACTGATGGTTGTAGTTGCCTGCGCCGTCGCCCCAGTCGCACCACTTCAGGTAAATGCCGTTCTTCCATGCCATTCCGTTTACACCGCTTGCAGTTGTGGCGTAGTTTGATGGCTTGTTGAGCTTCTTGCCGTCTGTGGAGTAAAGGTCGAACGCGTCGTAAACATCGTCATTCTCCGCGTAACCTGCAAGCTTTAAGAGATACTTGTTGCCGTTAAGGTTACCCTCGGCATCAACGCCTACAGCGTAAAGGCTGTCAAGATGCGTACCGCCCTCAGCGTCTGCG
>JAFQYK010000170.1 GCA_017406485.1 Clostridia bacterium | reverse complement strand
CCATCATAGCTATCGCGCAGGTGTTCCATATCCTCATCACTGATTTTGCCCGCAAAAAAGCTGTCAAGCATACGGATACGCTTGTCGCTGATTGTTTTTATTTGGTCGGATAAAAGTGTCATAGAACGGCTATTACTCGTATCAGCCATCGCGCTGATTTCCTCCGCAACCTCGGCAGCGATACTGTCAAAGTCTGCTTCAAGTTGGTCTATAATAAAATTCATAACAGTGTGAAGCGACTTGTCATTTATTATTCGCATATTACAGCCCACCCAATTACCGGCATTGTCAAGTCTGCGGTTGCCGTGGTGTGCGCGTTCGCGGCAAGCCCATATTGTATAGACCTCGCCGCTTTTGCGTTTGGTTTTGCGTATGGTAAAGCGTGAGCCGCAGCCGGCGCAAATGATTATTCCGCTGCACCAATAACGGTTTGAATACTTTTTCTTGGTTTCAGCGTCAACGCTGCGGCGGTCAAGCTCTGCCTGCGCCTTATTCCACATCTCACGCTCTATAATCGGCTCATGGTGGTTACATAAATAGATTTTGTCTTCGCTCACATTTATGACTTTTTCATGAGTCAGATAGTTCTTAGTTACATACTTTTTCTGGAGCAAATCCCCGATATACTTTTCATTCCGGAGTATTCTCAAAATCATAGTGCTGCTCCAAAAGCCGTCCGTTCGCGGTGGCTTAATTCCTTCTTCATATAGTTCTCGCGCGATAACATGTGTGCCTTTGTTGTCAAATATGTACTTATTAAAAATGAGGCGAATAATCTCCGCCTCGTCTTCATTTACCGTAAGTTGTCCGTTTTTAAGCGTGTAACCGTAAATCGAATTGTTTCCGAATACAACGCCGTTTTCCATAGCGCGCCGTTGTCCCCATTTTACGCGCTCCGAGGTTTTTCGGCTTTCCTCCTGCGCCACGCTTGCCATTATGGAAAGCCGGAACTCACCGTCATTGTCGCGAGTATCAATATTGTCGTTTATAAACAAAACGCCCACATTATACTCCTTAAGTTCACGAGTATAAGCGAGCGTGTCCACTGTATTTCTTGCAAAACGGCTGACCTCCTTTGTGAGTATAAGGTCAATTTCGCCCGCTTTGCAAGCTTCAATCATTTGGTTAAAGCCTGTTCGTTTCTTGGTTTGGGTGCCGGTGATACCTTCATCGAAATACACTCCGGCAAACTCCCAATCGCTGTGATTTTTTATGTAGTCCTCAAAGTACGTCCGCTGATTTGTAAGCGAATTTATCTGATCGTCCTTTTCCGTTGATACGCGGGCGTATGCCGCAACCCTAAGCATCTCAGCACCTCCTTTCGTTATTTCGCCATAAGCCTGCGGTACTGCTCCTGCGTCAGCAGCGACTTTGAGTACAGCTCGCGGACTATTCCGCGGCGGTAACTCTCTTTGAGTTGCTGTTTCTGTGTTTTTGTAAGTGTCATAACAAACACCTCCTGTTTAAAATATTACATTCCGACCGAAAAAATGATGTATAATTGAAATTCTACGCGTCCGGATTGAGGAATATAAGTACCTTGCCACGCTCGATTATGCGACCTGTGAGACGTGTCAGCCGCTCGACGGTATGGTATTTAAGGTGTCCGAGGCAAAAGAGGGTGTTAATTATCCGGTAATGCATCCGCGCCGCCGGTGTACAACCACTATGAATATGGATTATACATCGCGCCGCGCAAGAAATCCGCTTACAGGAAGAAATTACAAGGTAGACGGTGATATGACTTATAATGAGTGGGTAAAGTCGCTCACTCCGGAGCAGAAGCACGCACTTGAAACAACGCGCCTTAAAGAGAGCCGCAAGGTTCAGGATAAAGAGCAATGGCTACGGTATAAAAAGACGCTTGGCACGAAAGTAATCCCGAAAAGTTTTGACAAATTCCAGGATTTGAAGTATAATGAACCTGAGAAATGGGAAAGTACCAAACTAAGCTATGGTGTTATTAGTGAAATAGACAAGAAGAATTGGCACAATTCATTTAAAGATAAGGCTAAACAGACTTATTTTGACTTTAAAAACGAAGGTGTAGAAATGAGTTCTCATGCTATTTCGAGGTATCTACCGAGAAAAAATGGAAAACAAGGAATATCATACTCTTTCAATGATATAGTAAAACAGAGTAAAATGCCAATGAATTATACTCAGACAGATGGGCGTGGCGTAAAGTATTATAATAATGTTGCACTTGTCTATAATAATAAGGGCGAAGTAATTGTAAGTATTGTAAACAGGAAGCATCCAAAGAAAGATTGGAGGGAAATTTAATGATAAAACAAGCATTGGATATGATAAAGTCTTTTTTGAATGGAAAATACGAAGCCTTAGCTTTTTCTTACGATTTCCCTGAGTTTCTCATAGAGAATTATGACGAGATGGAAAAAGAAAATACCATTGTTACAGACATACTAAATGATAATATGCCTGAGATTTGCAGTGAGTATGAAATAGGACAACCATTTGACGAATTCAAACAAAAAACAAAGGTAGAGTATGACAAAGCAAAAGAATACGCATAAAACAAAATACAGAACAAAAAGCACATTCGATTATGGATGTGCTTTTATAATACGCAAAATCGCAATCAATTACGAAAATCGAAGGGAATGAGAATATATGTATGAGGCGCGAGCGCCGACAGCGGCGGAAAGAATAATTGATTAAACGCTTATTTTTAATATCGCGCCTATAAAGCAGTTTCTCTTGCAATATATTAAAGTATATAGTAAAATCTATATAATGAGTTTTGAATGGAGTATTGATTATGGCAACATTAAGAGATGCAAAAATAGGGGAGACTGTCAGAGTGACGCACCTTAACGGCGAAGGGGCGCTAAGGCAGCACTTTCTTGATATGGGCGTAATACCCGGGGCGGAGATAACGGTGGTAAAATACGCGCCGATGGGCGACCCGGTGGAGCTTTTAATCCACGGCTACAAGCTGACACTGAGAATAGCAGATGCCGAAAAAATAGAAACCGAGCCTGTAACCAAAGCGAAAGCGGAAACGACGGAAAAGAAACGAATAAAAAAATCACACCACCCCGGACTTGGCGAAAGCGGCAAATTTCATCCAAAGGGCAGCGGCAACCCGTTGCCGGAGGGAACGGTATTGACCTTTGCGCTGGTCGGAAACCAGAACTGCGGCAAAACAACGCTGTTTAACCAGCTCACAGGCGCAAACCAGCACGTCGGCAACTTCCCCGGCGTAACGGTTGACAGGAAGGACGGCGCGATAAGAGGGCACGCGAACACGCTTGTTACAGATTTGCCCGGTATTTATTCAATGTCACCTTACAGCAGTGAGGAAATTGTTTCGCGAAATTTTGTGCTGAACGAAAAACCGAACGCGATAATAAACATAGTGGACGCAACCAATATCGAGCGAAATTTATACCTCACAATGCAGCTTCTTGAAATGAACATTCCGATGGTTGTCGCGCTGAATATGATGGACGAGGTCACCGCCAACGGCGGCACGATAGACGTAAACGAGATGGAGTCAATACTCGGAGTACCTGTCGTACCGATTTCCGCGGCGAAAAACTACGGCATAAACGAGCTGGTAGAGCACGCAATACATATCGCGCATTATCAGGAAAAACCTTTAAGACAGGATTTCTGTGATGAAAGCGCCCACGGCGGCGCGGTTCACCGCTGCCTGCACGGAATAAGCCACCTCATAGAGGATCACGCAAAAAGCGCCGGTGTGCCTATCCGTTTCGCGGCAAGCAAGGTGATTGAGGGCGACTCGCTTATTATGTCGCAGCTAATGCTTGATGAAAACGAAAAGGAAATGGT
>JAFQYK010000169.1 GCA_017406485.1 Clostridia bacterium | reverse complement strand
TAAAATTTGTTGTCCTCCATATACGGCAGGATTTCATCACGCAAATGCACAAGTCCGCGGTCAGTAAACGCCGTTATGCCGTAGCCGTGGGTGGAAATATGATACTTTCTCGGATTTTTGCTGAGGTACAAAAGTATTCCGTCCTTACCGGCGCCGAGACCGTAGCCGTTGTAGTCAAATATATCGTCCGCCGCCTTTTCTGCGTCGGAATACTTCATATTCTCCTCTATTACAATCGCAACGTCAAAATTGTAGTCGCTGCGCAGCTTCTCAAGCCTTTGCGTAATATCGGCAAGCTCTGCGCTGTTAAGATAACCGGCTTCATCTATGACAGGCGGATTTACCGCAAACACGCTTATCTGCGTCAATGTGAGCAGCATAAGGAGCAGGAGCGAAAGTGTTATTATTTTTCTTTTCATCTCTCGCACCCCCTTACATAAAGTTCGTGAACGCATACGCTATACCAACGCCCACCGCCAGCGCAATACCGCAAACTATCGCAAAAAACTTATTGCGCTTTGCCTTGCTCACGGGGTACTCGCCGGCGACCTTACCGGTCTGACCGTTTATAACGTACTTGTACATCTTATCCATATACTTTATATTCAGCATCCACACAGGCAGAAGCGAATAGCGTATCTTACCGTCCGAAACATTCACGCTTGACTGTTCTGCTGTTACGCCCATATATCCGCCTGTTGTCTGCGCGAACGCGCTTTGTATGCTTTTTTTAACGCGCTCACTGGCGCGGTCAATGCTGTCCTCCACGCTTACGTCATACCTGTCTGCAAGGTATCCGGCAAGGTATGCGGTGTTAAAATTAACCGCGTCCGCGTAATTGAACGGCTCCACGCCCTCCATATATTGATTTTCAGTCTTTGTTGACGCGTCCACGGGGATATTTGCAAAGCCGATTTTTCCCGCGCGGATCAGCTTATAGTAGTCGGTTTTTACGTAATCGTAATTGCTGTCGCTCCACGTTGAAACTCTGTTTGCGTTGTATGTAATGTTCGCATCGCAGTCGCAGTCAAAAGCCCAGAACGGAACGTACACGCCCGCCATTTTTTCGATTACTCTCTTATCCTTAAACTCGTTCGGCAAAAACGGCGCGTCCTTACACGCGTTTTCAAAGCACTCCATCGCCTTTGCCTTGTCGAGCTTAAACGGTATAAGATAATCGGGGCGGTATGTCCCCTCAAAATTACCCTGCACAATAGTCGCGTTGCCGCAGTACGGGCAAACGGTCGCGCCAAGGTTATTGTCACCGACAATCTCCGCGCCGCACGACGGACAGGAATACCCGGACAAGTCAATTCCGCCCTCGTCCTTAAAATATCTCGGCTCGTAATTTTCCCAGTCATAGCTTGACTTGGGGGCGGACTGCTCGTTTTCCATAAGCTGTCTCAAGGTTTCCGTCTCAAACTCGCTTCCGCACGATTCGCACTGCAAATTCTGCGTTTCACCGTCAAATGTGAGCGACGCGCCGCAGCACGGGCATTTATAATTCAGTATCGCCATATTTACCTCCTTAATTCACTTTTACTTTATTATATCTATTATAACCTTATACGCCGCATTTGTCAATCAGATTACAGCGCGGTTTGTTATTGTATTTTTAGGAAACTGTAACACGGCGTAAATTGAATATTGAATAAAAATATGATATGCTTGTTAACATAAAATGGCGAAGGTATTGATTTGAAAGGATGGCTCATTCTATGGCAAAAAAGGACGTCACGTATCAGGTGGATATGGATCAGCTTCTCTATGTCGCGGAAAACGGAAAAAAACGTTTTGTGCGAAAGCCTGACTTTAAACGGCTTTTGGACGTTGATTTCAGAAATTACCTTATACGCAGAACTATTTTATACATCATTTTAGCGGCGTTTTGCACTGCGTTTCTTTTGTTGCTTTCCGCCTCGACAAGTCCGCTTTACGCCGATTACTGCGACGGTGACAGCAGTATATTTATGCTCATAGGCAAGGCTATCGCATCGGGTAAAAATGTATACCGCGATTTCTTCGACCACAAGGGACCAATATTGTTTTACCTGAACGCGCTCGGTTTCTATCTTACCGGCACAAAGGCAGGCGTATTTATAATACAGTGCGTGTTCCTTTCCCTCACCTCAATATTTATGTACAAGACGGCGCGTATATTCACAAAGACAGTGCGCTCCCTCTTGTGCGTTATTATAACAATCCTCGCCTTTGCATCGACTATAAGCGACGGTAATCTGAGCGAGGAATATTGTATGCTGTTTTGCGTAATACCGATTTATTTCTCGATACGGTATTTTTCACTTGCCGACGACGAGCATCATCCGCCTCTATACAGCGCAATCTACGGCGCGTGCTTCGCGCTTTGCGCGTTTATACGCATAAACAACGGTGTTATGATCGGCGGCGTTATAATGGTTGTGCTTGTTACGGAATTTGCAAGCGGACGCGTTAAAAGCGCACTTTTAAATCTTGCCGGTTTCTTTATCGGACTGGCAGCCATAACCGTTCCGATTATAATATTTTTTGCGGCAAAGGAACTTTTAGGCGATATGATATTTGCCACATTTACGTTCAATTTCCTGTACGCTACCGAGGGCGCGGAGCAGACAGCTTCTCTTATGTCGGTGCTTTTGCAGTGGACGCTGCCGATACTTGTGCTGATTGTTATATCGCTTATATTTGCGAGAAGGCTGCGCGCAAAGGTTGCATCGCTTATTACAACGGTATCGGTTTTCGCGCTTATACCTGCGCTTATGGGCTTTGCCTACACGCACTATTACACAACGCTTATACCTCTTATCTCGCTTTACTGCGCGGTATTTTTCTTTATCGCGACAAGACGCATTACGTTCTGGTCGGTGCTTTTGTGTATAGCTATGATATTCCCGTTGTCAAGCTATTTTGTAACATTTACCTACAACGTTACTCACTACACTACAAAACTTATAAAACAGGCGAACCCGGAAACCTACAAAGATATGCATACCGATATTTATTACAGCGCAACGGAGCTTTCGTCGCGTATTCCCGCTGAGGACAGAGATAGCGTGTTCGGCTACGACATTGCGGCGGCGTGGTTTTTACAGGCGGATATTCTCCCCTGTTTCCGCTTGTTTACCCTGCAGGAGTCGTGGGCTTCGCATTACAGCGAGTTTGGCAGAGAAATAAACCAGTTTATGATGGATACGCCGCCTAAGTGGGTGATTATTCACAATATTGATATTATTAAAAGCAGCCAGTTTCTGCGGATTATAAACGAAAATTACACGCTTGACAGTGAGTTTGGTTATGATTTGCTTTACAAACGCAACGAAAATGACGCCTCTTAGGGCGTCATTTTGTTTATGCATCTATTTGAATATCATATTTTTTACCGCACCGGCCAATTCTACTATTTTGAATTTCACCTGCACATTTTCATTTCCGGTTATTATATCATACGACTCACCGTCAAGGCTTTCCCTTAACTGCTTCTCGCTTTCGCCGCTCATTTTGCCGCGGCTGTCCTCTGTAAAGCACATCGGCGGATACATCACGCACCACCAGTTATGTCCGCCGCCGCTGCCGAGCGTGACGCGGACACCGTAATATTCGCCTGCAGGGAGCGTTACGGAGCTGTAGGATTTGCGCGGAAAATCAAATTTGCCGTACTCGGCTTTTGCACGGTATGTAAAGCCGTTTTCCGAAAGCACACGGTCAGCCGTTTCCTCAATTCTTGTTAAGTTATTTATAACCGCTTCGCGGCTTTTTGCTATATCGTTACCACCAAGCTCACCGCTCATTTCTTTTATAACGGCATCCCGAACCTTTAGCTTCACCGCCTGGTCTGCTTCGCTGTCGCTGTCGGCTATTATGTGAAGGCGGATTAAATTACCCTCCAGATCCGATTGTACCGCGCCGGTATAGCTTGCTACCGACAGTGTCAACACAAGCGCCAGGGCAAATGCTGCGATTATTCTATTCATTCTGCTCTCTCCTTCTATGTAATTTCAATCTAATTATTGACAAATTACAAAGTTTCATACATACAAAAGCCGTTATACGGAAATGATAACAAAAACATTAAAAGGAGCAGAATTATGGAAAAGTTAAAAAGCATACACGTATGGATTTACGCGGCGCTTATCGCAGGATTAGTCACCGCCCTTGTGTGGGGAGCAGGCACGGCTGAGAATGCGAAAGCTCTGGAAATAACGAACGAGAACGCTTACAACCGCGCTTTTTTTGAAATGACCGACCACGTTGACAAGATAAACAACCTTCTGTCAAAGGCACGGCTTGCAAACGGCGCGGCGCAGATGGCGAAGCTGTCGGGCGACATTTTCCGTGAAAGCACAGCGGCAAAGGCGTGTCTCGGCGAGCTTCCTACTACGCAGATAAATCTTGAAAATACCTCAAAATTCCTCTCGCAGGTCGGTGACTACACATATGTGCTGTCGCAGAATATGATAAACGGTGAGCCGCCGTCCGATGAGGACTATGACCACCTTGCGCGTCTTAATGACTACGCAGCGTCGCTTAGCGCAACACTCACCGAAACCGAGGGCAAAATCGCAAACGGCGAAATTCATATTTCAGACCGCGGCGGTAAGGGCAGGATAAACGAAAAGACTGCGGAAGCGGCAGGCGGTGATGTTTTAACCGACCTTGAAAACGTTGAGAAGTCCTTTGAGGAATATCCGTCGCTTATTTATGACGGTCCGTTCTCGGAGCATATAGAAAACCGCAAGCCCGCGCTTTTGGAGAACGCCGACAACATCTCGCAGGCGGACGCGCTCAAAAAGGCGGAGGAATTTTTAGGCGAGAGCGGCGGTCTTGTATTTTCCGGACTTAGCGAAAACACCGCAATCCCCGCATACAATTTCACCGGCGATAAGGGCGGCCGCGTTTCCGTATCCGTGACGCGCAAGGGCGGATATGTGCTTTCCTACCTCAATGACCGCGAGGTGGGCGACGCTGTTCTTGACATCAGCGAAGCCACCGCACGCGCGGCGGAATTTTTGCAGTCAAAGGGCTTTTACAGTATGCAGCAGAGCTACTATGACAAGCTCGGCTCGATTGCGACTATAAATTTTGCGTTTGTGCAGGACAATGTGACGTGCTACTCCGATCTTGTGAAGGTGCGTGTCGCGCTTGATAACGGCGAGATTATAGGTATTGAAACGAACGGCTATATTATGAACCACACCGAGCGCGAGCTTGCCGCTCCGCAGCTTACAATGGAGGATGCGAGAGGTTTTGTTTCGCGTCATCTTGACGTCAAGGGCACCAAGCTTGCACTTATACCGAAGGACAGTATGCGCGAGGTTTTGTGCTACGAGTTTAAGGGCGCGTTTGCCGGCAAAAATTTTCTCGTGTACGTGAACGCCGACAACGGTCGCGAGGAGGAAATATTTATTCTTGTCGAAAATGAAGAGGGAGTATTGACGGTATAACTTAAGCCAAAAAGCGTTGACTGCTTCTTTGCAGTCAACGCTTTTTTTGAATGCGTTTGTGAAACAAACAGCAAAACAGTGTTGGGGCTCGATGCCCCGTCACTGTTTCATTAAAATATTCTCTATTATGTATGCAATCGCGTCATCGTTGTTTGACGG
>JAFQYK010000168.1 GCA_017406485.1 Clostridia bacterium | reverse complement strand
TTTCCTGCAGGGTAACTATGTGACGCTTACAAACCTTTCCGATGAGGAAATTGACCGTCTTATCGAAATGCGCGTTTCACCGATAAATGTAAGCGTACACGCGACCGACCCCGAGCTTCGCTGCAAAATGCTTCATAACCGTTTTGCAGGGAAGTGCTATGAGATAATGAAAAAGTTCGCCGAAAACGGCATAGTTATGAACTGTCAGATAGTGCTTTGTCCTGAGATAAACGACGGCGAAAACCTACGGCGGACGCTCATGGATTTAGGCAACCTGTTTCCGCAGGTAAACAGCATATCGGTTGTACCGGTAGGGCTTACGCGCTACCGCGAAGGACTTTACCCATTAAAGCCGTTCACAATGGAAACGAGCAAAGAAACAATAGATTTCGTAGAGCAAATCCAAAATGGATTTTTGGAAAAATACGGTACGCGCCTTGTTTATCTGTCGGATGAGTTCTATGTAAACGCGGATATTCCCATACCCGACAGCGAAACGTACGAGGGTTTTCCGCAGATAGAAAACGGCGTGGGGCTTATCGCGAGTATGAAAGAGGAATTTTTGAGTGCGCTAAGGCTATTGCCCAAGAAAAAGCGAAACCGCCATGTTTCAATCGCAACAGGTGAAATTGCCGCCGGATTTATACAGCAATTGGCATTGAAACTTGAAAGTGAGTGTGACGGAGTTAAAATAGACGTTTACCCCATTAAAAACAACTTTTTCGGCGGCGGCGTAACGGTGTCGGGATTGGTGTGCGGCAGTGATATAATAGAGCGGTTAAAGGGCAAAATACAGACAGACGAGCTTTTTATTCCGCACAGTATGCTTCGCGACGAGGATAACATCTTCCTTGACGACACAACGGTTGCGGACGTGGAAAAAGCGTTAAATGTGAAAATAACACCTGTTTTAAACGACGGGTATGAATTTATAGAGAAGATTATAGGAGAAGAAATATTATGAAACCGGTAGTAGCGGTCGTAGGCAGACCGAATGTAGGAAAATCAACATTATTCAATTATATCGCCGGCAGACGCATAAGCATTGTCGAGGACACGCCGGGCGTTACGCGTGACAGGATTTTTGCGGATGTAAGCTGGCTTGACAAGCAGTTCACGCTTATCGACACGGGCGGTATAGAGCCCGCGTCAAAGGATGAAATACTTGTGCAGATGCGCCGTCAGGCGCAGCTTGCTATTGAAATGGCTGACGCGGTTATTTTAATGGTAAACGTCAAGGACGGTGTTACCGCGAATGACCAGGACGTGGCGCAAATGCTTTTAAAGGCTAAGAAAAAGATAGTTCTCGCCGTAAACAAGGTGGATAACACAGGCGATCCTCCAATGGAGTTTTACGAGTTCTACAATCTCGGACTTGGCGACCCTATCGCAATTTCCTCAACTCACGGCTTAGGCGTCGGCGACCTTTTGGACGAGGTTACAAAGATGTTCCCCGAGGATGCGGACACCACCGAGGATGAGGACGAGATCAAGGTAGCGGTAATCGGTAAGCCGAACGCGGGTAAATCGTCGCTCATAAACAGAATTTTGGGTGAGGACAGAGTCATTGTAAGCAACATAGCCGGTACGACGCGTGACGCGATTGACTCGCATTTTGAAAACAACGGCGACAAGTTCCTGTTTATAGATACAGCCGGTATGCGTAAGCGCGGCAAGGTTGACGAGGGAGTGGAGCGTTACTCTATCGTGCGTTCCTTGGCCGCCGTTGACAGGAGCGACGTTTGCGTTATAATGATAGACGCGGATCAGGGTATAACGGAGCAGGATACAAAAATCGCAGGCTACGCGCACGAGAAGGGAAGAGCGTGTATCTTTGCCGTGAACAAGTGGGATTTGGTTCATAAGGACGATAAGACGCTTAGAAATTTCACAATGCGCGTGCGTGAGGAATTTGCGTTTATGTCTTATGCGGAAATAGTGTTCATAAGCGCAAAGACAGGTCAGCGCGTTTCAAAACTTCTGGATATGATAAAAGCCGTAAACGAGCAGCATAAGCGCAGAGTTAAGACCGGCGTGTTAAACGACGTATTAAACGAAGCAATGGCAAAACAGCAGCCGCCCTCGGACAAGGGCAGACGCTTAAAGGTCTACTATGCGACGCAGGGCGCGGTTGCACCGCCTACGTTTATACTGTTCGCAAATTCAAAGGACCTGTTCCACTATTCATATTTACGCTTCATAGAAAACCAGTTCCGGGAAGCATTTGGTTTTGAAGGTACACCGATAAAGTTCATAATACGCGAAAAGAATGAAAAGAAAATGTAATTGGAGAAGATATAAATGCAGTATTTGGTAATCATATCAATAGCCGTGATTTCGTATCTTATCGGCTCGGTCAATTTTTCAATATTGCTTTCCAAGGCGGTAAGCGGCAAGGACATACGTGAAAGCGGCTCAGGCAATGCGGGCGCAACAAATATGCTCCGCACACACGGTAAGAAAATGGCGATAATCACGCTTGTTTTAGACGTTTTAAAGGGCATTGTTGCCGTGCTTTTGGCGTGGGGAATAGCTGCGTTGGCGGCAAACCTTGTAAAGACAATGATTGACGCCTCAAGCGAGGGCGGTATTGATCTTCTGGATAAGCTGGAAAGGCATCTGTTCAATCCTGACGGTTTTACCGTGAACGCAAGGTACATAGCCGCGGTCTGCGTTGTGGCAGGTCATAACTTCCCGATATTTTTTGGCTTCAAGGGAGGCAAGGGTGTTGCTACGTCTTTGGGCGTCGTAATGATACTCGACTGGAGGGTAGGACTTCTTGTTGCGGTAGTTGCAATAGCGGTTATGGCTGTGACGAGATACGTCTCATTTGGCTCAATTGTCGGCGGCGCGCTGTATATCGTGGCGGAGGTGGTTAAATCAATAGCCACAATAGACTATAATCCTATACGTATCATATGTGTGTTTGTTTTGGGCGCGCTCCTTATCGGCCGTCACCACGAAAACATTATAAGACTTATAAAGGGTACGGAAAATAAATTGAGCTTTTCAAAGAAGAAGAAAACAGACAGCCAAGAAAGCGAGGTACAGAAATGAAAATAGCAATCATAGGCTCCGGCTCGTGGGGTACGGCAAACGCGGTAATGCTTGCAAAGCGCGGCTTTGATATTTACCTATGGTCGTGGATTCAGGAGGAAACAGACCGCCTTAACCGTGACCGTGAGAATAAGGAGTTTTTGCCGGATATAAAATTTCCCGACAACATAACCTGCACGCACGATATGGCGCTATGCACAAAGGATGCGGATTTAATAATAACCGCCGCACCGTCGCCTGCCACGCGCACGACCGCAAAACAACTGTCACCGCACGTTGTTGAGGGACAGAAGGTAATCAACATCTCAAAGGGTCTTGAGGAGGGCACTCTTTTAAGGCTCAGCGAGGTATACAAAGAGGAAATACCGCAGGCTAATATATCCGTTATGAGCGGCCCGTCGCACGCCGAGGAGGTATCGCGCGGCTTGCCCACTACAAATGTTGTCGCTTCGGACGATATGGAAACAGCACGTTTTATTCAGGATATAATGATGAGCGATATGTTCAGGATTTACACCTCGTCAGATGTTATAGGCGTGGAGCTTGGCGGCGCGCTTAAAAACGTTGTCGCGCTATGCGCCGGAACCTCGGACGGTCTCGGCTACGGCGATAACACAAAGGCGGCGCTTATGACG
>JAFQYK010000167.1 GCA_017406485.1 Clostridia bacterium | reverse complement strand
CAGGTAATACTTTTGGTTATCGCCTTTGCGATAATCCTTGCAGGCTTCTTAATACTCGGCATAATCGGCGGCATATGCGGCTTTGTGGTGTGGAAGGGCATAGACGAGGCGCGTTCTGTTTACAGTAATCTTCCGCAGATAATTGAAAACGCGCAAGGAGGTACGCAGTCCCTTGGCGAACACTTGAGCGGCTTTATAAAAAACCTGCCGCCTAATATGCAGCAGTCGATAATGTCAGTGATGGATAATCTTTCCTCGCGCGCCGGTGAATTGGCAAATACGTATCTGATGCCGCTTATGAGCCGTGCAGGTGATATGGCAAAGGCAGTGCCGAGCGCGCTTGTGGCGATAATCGTGTTTATACTGTCGTCATACTTTATGATAACGGACGACAAGACGGTATCGAACGCCGTTAAGCGTGTAATAAGCCCTGCGCTTACCGAACGGCTGAGAGTCGTAAAAAAGGAGCTTGGCAAATATTTGGGCGGCTACTTTAAGGCGCAGGTAATACTTTTGGTTATCGCCTTTGCGATAATCCTTGCAGGCTTCTTAATACTCGGCATAAAATACGCGCTTCTTATCGCGTTTCTTATAGCCTTTATAGACGCGCTTCCGTTTTTCGGCAGCGGACTTATATTGTGGCCGTGGGCGGCAATAGCGTTTATATACGGTGATGTGCGTGTCGGTGTGGGTATGCTTATAATCTACCTCGCTGTACAGCTTATGCGCCGTTTTGCCGAGCCGAAGCTGGTCGCTTCTGGCGTGGGTATGAAGCCGATTCCTACGCTTATATCAATGTATGTCGGCTACAAGGTGTGGAGTCTGGGCGGCCTTATCGCCGGACCTATTGCGCTTATCATACTTGTGAGCTTCTACAAGGCAGGCGTGTTTGATTCGGTAATACGATTTATAAAGGATTTTTGGCGGCTGTTCAAAAAGCAGTGCGGAAATTATAAAAGATTTTTATTTAAAACTATGGAGAGTGACTGGAATGACGAATAAAGAAAAGTTTTACATTACAACGGCGATTGCCTATACTTCAAAAAAGCCGCATATCGGCAACACTTATGAGATTATTTTAACGGACGCCATAGCGCGTTTTAACCGCTTTATCGGCAAAGACGTGTTTTTCCTCACCGGTACAGACGAGCACGGTCAGAAGATACAGGAAATAGCCGAGGCGGAGGGTATTACCCCAAAGCAGCACGTTGACAAAATTGCGGGTCAAATCCGCGAAATTGCCGATATGCTCAACATAAGCTACGACAAATTTATCCGAACCACCGACGATTACCACGAAAAAGCGGTGCAGAAGATATTTAAAACTCTCTACGACAAGGGCGATATATACAAGGGCAATTACGAGGGCTGGTACTGTACGCCGTGCGAGAGCTTCTGGACAAACACACAGCTTGTTGACGGCAAATGTCCCGACTGCGGACGCGAGGTACAGAAAGCCAAAGAGGAAGCATACTTCTTCAAAATGAGCAAGTATCAGGACAAGCTGATGCAGTACATTGAGGAACACCCCGAATTTATCCAGCCTGAAGCACGTAAAAATGAAATGGTAAACAACTTCCTGAAGCCGGGTCTGCAGGATTTGTGCGTTTCAAGAACGAGCTTTTCCTGGGGTATTCCTGTTGACTTCGATCCCGGTCACGTTGTTTATGTATGGATTGACGCGCTTTCAAACTATATTACAGCGCTTGGCTATTCACCCGATGAAAAGGGCGAATTGTACAAGAAATACTGGCCTGCGGACGTGCATATAATAGGCAAGGACATTCTGCGTTTCCACACCATTTACTGGCCGATTATGCTTATGGCACTCGGTGAGCCGCTGCCGAAGCAGGTGTTCGGTCACCCGTGGATGCTTGTGGGCGATGAAAAAATGAGTAAGTCGCGCGGCAACGTTATTTATGCCGAGGATTTGGTAAAGCACTTCGGCGTTGACGCGGTAAGATATTATTCTCTTCACGAAATGCCGTTCGCTTCTGACGGTACAATCACGTATGAGGTATTTATAAGCCGCTTTAACAGCGATCTTGCAAATACTTTGGGTAACCTCGTAAACCGTACCGTTGCGATGATTAACAAGTATTTTGATGGCGTTATTCAGTCCGGCGATGTATCGGGTGAGTTTGACGACGATTTAAAGGCGGTTGCAACAGGCGCTATCCACAAAATTATGAAGAAAATGAAAACGCTCCACGTTGCCGACAGTCTTGACGAGATTTGGGCGGTAGTAAACCGCGCGAACAAGTACATTGACGAAACAACGCCGTGGGTGCTTGCGAAGAACGAGGAAACGAAGCCGCGCCTTGGTACGGTTCTCTATAATCTTATCGAAACAATCAGAATTATTACCGCGCTTTTAACGCCGTATATGCCCGAAACGGCAGAAAAAATCGCGGCGCAGACGGGAGCAAAGGTGCTTGACTTTGAAAGCACAAAGAAATTCGGCGTAACCGAAGCAGGTGCAAAAGTAGGCGAGGCGGTTCCGCTGTTTGCAAGAATTGACGCTGAAAAGAAGATAGCAGAGCTTGAAGAAGAATTTGCCGCAGGCGAAGAAAAAATTGAAATTGCGCCGTACAAGGATTATATCGAGTTTGAGGAATTTGAAAAGCTGGATATTCGTGTAGGTAAGGTAATTGAGTGCGAGAAGGTGCCGAAGTCCTCGAAATTGCTGAGATTTACCTTGCAGGTAGGCAGCGAAACAAGACAGATTTTGTCGGGCATTTCAAAGTACCACACACCGGAGGAGCTTATCGGAAAGAACGTATTGTTTGTGGCGAACCTAAAGCCGCGTAAAATGATGGGCTTGGAGTCGTGCGGTATGATTTTGTCGGCGGAGTATAATGATGAGCTGACGGTACTCACAACACTTAAAGACATACAGAGCGGCGCAGAGGTTGTTTGATTTTAGGAGGAAAATATTATGGGAAAGCTATTTGGAACGGATGGTATAAGAGGTATTGCAAATAAAGATTTAACGGCGGAGCTTGCGTTTAAGACAGGTCAGAGCGGCGCATATGTATTGACGAAGCACACAGCCGGTCACCGTCCGCGTATTCTTATCGGCAAGGACACAAGAAAGTCGGGCGATATGCTTGAAGCTGCACTCACCGCCGGACTTTGTTCAATGGGTGCGAAGGTTATCCCCTTGGGCGTTGTACCGACACCCGCGGTTGCATACCTGACGCGTTACTACAAAGCGGATGCGGGTGTTGTAATAAGCGCGTCGCACAACCCCTGCGAGTACAACGGTATAAAGTTCTTCAATCAGGACGGCTACAAATTGAGTGACGCGATTGAGAACGAGATAGAAAGCTATATCACAGGCGAGAAAACAATCGAAAATCTTCCCACTCACGGCGGCGTGGGCTACGTGAGCGCGAACCACAACGCCGTTGAGGATTACGTTGCGTTCGCCGTTTCAACAATCGATTGCCGCCTTGACGGTATGACAATCGCGATTGACTGCGCGAACGGCGCAAGCTATGAAACGGCGTTCAAGGCTTTAAACAAGCTCGGCGCAAACGTTGAAGCGATACACAACACGCCTGACGGCGTAAACATCAACTACAAATGCGGCTCCACACATATGGAGAGCCTTAAAGCGTATGTCACATCAATCGGCGCGGATATAGGCCTTGCTTTTGACGGTGATGCGGACAGACTGCTTGCCGTTGATGAAAAGGGTAATCTTATAGACGGCGACCAGATAATGGCGGCTTGCGCGAAGTTTATGCGCGAGCAGGGCAAGCTGAAGCAGAACACTCTTGTTGCAACCGTTATGAGTAACCTCGGCCTGTTTATAGCAGGTGAAAAATTGGGTTTAAATATTCCGCGCACAAAGGTCGGCGACCGTTACGTGCTTGAAGAAATGCTTGCGAACGGCTACAATATCGGCGGCGAACAGTCGGGACATATAATTTTCCTCGACCACAACACCACCGGCGACGGACTTGTAAGCGCGCTGCAGTTCCTTTCGGTACTCAAAAAGACGGGTATGAAAGCGTCAGAGGCGGCAGGTATTGTAACGATAATGCCGCAGGTACTCCGCAATGCAAAGGTAAAGCTCGAAAACAAGAATACATATATGGAAAATCCCGAAATCGCCGCGGCTTGCAAGGCATTGGAGGACGAGTTTGCGGGCGAGGGCAGAGTTTTGATACGTCCTTCGGGAACTGAGCCTTTAGTCCGCGTTATGATTGAGGGCAAGGACGTTGATTACATAACAAAGAAGGCAGAAGAACTCGCTGATATGATTGAGAAGACACTCGGATAATTTTATGGAGGTTAGAATGATGACGAGCATAATCGCATGGGCAACGGCAGCGGCAATGCTGACAGCCTGCGGCGCACAGCCTAAAGCCGCCACGCAGCAGGTATCGCTTGAAAATACGCGTATAGGCTTTATAGGCGACAGCATATGCTATGGCACGGACGGCGACGGGTATGCTAAGATTATCGGCGAGGAGCAGGGCGCTGAGACAGAAAATGCCTCCTTCGGCGGCAGCGCGTTGGCACGCGGCGTTAAGTGGAGCGCGGATAGCGACGGTGAACGTCCGAGCATAATAAGTATGGTACAAAAGCTCACAGGTGATTTTGATTATATTGTGGTCGAGGGCGGCATAAACGATTTCTGGAACCACGCGCCGCTCGGCGAAATAACGGAAACGTTTAACGGCGGCTATGACGAATACACCGCAATAGGCGCGCTGGAACAGATTTTCCACGATTTAAAGTACGATCACCCAACGACTAAAATAGGCTATGTAATACAGCACGACCCGTTTACATATGACGCGGAGGAAGGCTATTCAAAATATTACGAGGCATATAAGGCAGTTTGCGACAAGTGGAGCGTGCCGTATCTTGATTTGTATGCATCAAATAATCAGACTACCGGTGTAAACGTGCGTGATGCGGAACAAAAGGCGTTATACTTTGGTACGGACACAAACCCCGAGGGCGACGGAACGCACCCGAATGAGCTTGGATACAGGGTGATTTATGCTGAGCCGATAGTAGAATGGTTAAAGACATTATGATTGAAATATTAAAAAACGGAACTAAACAATTAGGAATTGAATTAAATGACACACAATTTGAGCAGCTTGAGCGGTATGCCAAGCTGCTTGTTTCGTGGAATGAAAAAATAAACCTCACCGCGATAACGGATGATGAGGGAATAGCAACCAAGCATTTTCTTGACAGCATAACCGCGCTAAATACCGGTTTGGTCAAGGGAAACATAATAGATGTCGGAACAGGTGCGGGTTTTCCGGGGTTGGTTTTAAAGATTGCCAAGCCGGAAATAAAGCTGACGCTTCTTGACAGCCTTAATAAGAGGATAAACTTTTTAAAGGCTGTCGGTGACGAGCT
>JAFQYK010000017.1 GCA_017406485.1 Clostridia bacterium | reverse complement strand
TTCAACAACGCCGCCGCTGAAGTTAACTGCAACGGCAAGACCGTTAAAGTCAAATATATCGCCGTACTGAACGTCAGTAACTGCCTTACCGAACATTTCCGGAGCTGTGATTGTCAGGCTCTCTACAGATGCTTCGGTTACGCTACCTACTGCCTCTATGCTGTCTGTATCAGCCGGGTCTTTCTGGGCTGTAAACTGAAGGTCATAGTTTGAGCTTGATGTTGTGATTTCTGTAATAGCAAGTTTTGTACCTGTTTTATCGCTTAATGCGCCCGCAGTGTTCGTATCAAGATACTGATACTTGAAGGATACGCTTAAGCCTGCAGACAATAAGCCTGTGCCTGTACCCTCGTCATCACTGCCGGTCGGAGCGGCAAATACAGCCTTGATGTCACTGTTATTTGCGTGTGCTGAGTCTATCGCTGTCTTTGATTCTGCTGCTGCCTGTGTAGCGAACTGCGCGATTGGTGTTATGTCATAAATCTGAGTAACAGTTACAGGACGAGCATTGATTGTACCTGTGGTCTTACCTGTTATTTCCTTAACCTTGTAGCTGCCTGCCTTTGAACCGTCAGCATCGCCTGCAACTGTGATCGTGAAGGCGTCAATGTCATTTGCATTTGCTGCCTTGCCGCCAAAGAGAAGGCTTATATCTGTGTTTGCATTTGGATCACTGTAGGTTACTTTCTTTCCTGACGCCATTGCAACAGTTATATTATCGCCCGTTACCGCGCCGTCTGTTGTGTATGTCCAAGTGCCTGCAGGCTTAATATCCGAGCCGCCGTCATAGTTCTTGGTGGGTGTGTCACCTGGTGTCGGTGTTTTACCGTCACTGTACGCAGCCTCAACCGTGATTTCCTTCTGATTTACGGTTACAGACTTAGCGTCTGACTTTGAACCCATAGCAGCGGTCATTGTTCTGCCGTTCTTATTGTATGTCCAGAGAACGGGTGTTGCGGGAACAACAGTTTCTGCTGCAGAGAGGTCTGCGCCGCTCCACTGAAGCGTGAACGGCTTGTCAGCATCAGCAAGATATTTGTCAACACTGCCCTCCACAACGTGCCACTTATATGTGCTGTCAGAAGGATCCTGAGCCCAGGTATAATCTACGTTACCGTCATTATACTGGAGAGTAACCTTCATTCCGGCATAATCCGCATCTGATGTGAAGTTATAGTTTGCGTCACCGTATGTTACACCGCTCTGAAGTTTTGTCGGCAGTGCAAGAGTAATGTCTGTGAGCGTTCTTTCTGTTACAGTACCGTGACCCGCAATTGTCGCAAGCTGAACCGGTGTGCTGTAATCGCTAAGCTCATAGTTTCCGTTCTTGTTTGTTGAAGCCGCTGTTGCGAGAGCGATTGAACGGATATTTACATTCGCTGCATTTGTCGCAGTGGATGCAGATGTATCTGCGTATTCATAGCTTATGTCAAACAGTACGTAATCACTTCCTACAAGCGCGGGAACTGTAGCTGTTGCCTCGTAGCCTGTCTTTGTCTGGTCGCTTTCTTTTCTGTTTGTCGCAGCGAGCTTTGATGAAATTACGCCTGTTGAATTCTGCTTAACCGGAAGGATATCTGTAATATCAGTTACGGTTATCGTTTTCTTTGTAATCTCAGCAGCCTTTATATTAGAAACTGTCTGAGTTACTGTATATTCTGTATCATCACTGATTATACCATTGCTTGCAACAGCAACATCACTATACTGTACAGTTGTTCCGTCATATGTAGCACTGTATACATCAGCCTGCTTAAATGCTACTGTAGCGCTTGTACCTGTGACAGCTATAGTGTCATAAGCTGTTGATGTACTGTTAATTCCTGTGCTTGACTTATCAACTGCGAGTGAGTATGTGAAGCCTGTGGACGGGTCTACTGTATCGCCGTCAAATGTAGCGTCGCCGTCGTATGTCTTTGAAATCTTGTTAGCTGCAACGGTTACGATTACCGGAATCTTGTTTACGGTAATCTGTGCGCCGCCGACGGTGTTACCGCTGCCTATTGCAGGTTTAACCGTTGCAACAATATATTTGCCGCTGTCTGCTACAACCAGCTTTGTTGAAGTGTTTACATCATCGCTGCCGGCTGTAGTTGCTGCTGTACCCCACTTAACTGATTCAATATTACCGGCCAATGCAGCAGCTATGTTGTTATATGTATCCTGACCGCCGCCCTGATAGTTAATAACAATCTTTGCATCGGGTGTATCCGATGAATAATATGTGCTGCTCTCTGCTGCGCCTTTAAGCGGTGTAACAACAACTGATGTTACCTCTCTTGCCGCACGTGAGCCTGTTGCATCACCGCTGACTGTTACAGCATAGTCAGTAGCTGTTACATCAGAAAGTGTAACACCGGTTCCTGTAGTATCATTGTAAGAATATTTATAATCGATTGTGATACCGGCAGGCTTATCTGCGTCTATAACGCCGGTGCCTGTATATCCTGTCAGTTGTCCGGTCTGGTTTGTGGGCTGAGCGCCATATGCAGCCTGCGGAATAGTAAATGCGCTCGCAGGAACTGTGATAGGAATTTTATTTATAAGACCGGTAGCATCCTTCGCTGTAAAGCTATAGTTAGCCAAATCAGGATACAGAGTGGTATTCGGAGTTACCTCGAATTTGACCGTACGATTAGACGTACTTGCGTGGATTGCCTTTTCCGTACCATCATAATACGTACCCTTGAGTGTTGAGTAATAGCTTGTATTATCCAAATCAACATTGTCACCGCCTACCTCTGCACTTGTGGGCGCTGTGATTGAAGGTGTACCCTTTACATCGCTGCTGCCGTCATACGGCTTTGAGAAATTGTCGGTGCTTGCAATAGTAAGCTCAACCGGCTTCTGATCTACAGAAAGTGTCGCGCTCTTATTGCTTGTACCGAGAGTTACCGTCACCGAATCACCGTTACGAAGAGTTTCATCTGTTGTATCTGCTGTACGCTGATTATAGCGAACAATCTTACCTGACACATAGTTGGTAATAAACGTGTCAAGCGGAATATTGTCAGCCTTTTTAGTTGTACCGTTTGCAACGGTTACAGTTACGCCGCTCGGTACTGTTTTATCCCAGCCTGTGCCATCGGTGTATGTATATGTAGTCGTAGTACCTCCATTGTCAATAGTGAATGCAAAGGTACCTACATTATCGCCGTGCTTCTTGCCTGTCGGCAGTGTTACGCTGTCAATAGCCGGTGCAGCGGTTATATTGAATTTGCGGGTAAGCACGAAGTCATAAGCTCTGTCCGCTGCTGCATCTGTGTTGTGCAGCTTATCACGGAATGTGAAGGTAACTGTGTGCTCACCTACTGATAAACCATCGAGATTTGTTGCTGTTAATGTACGTGTATCGAGTGAAAGTGTACCTACCTCATTTGCATCAACAAGCGCTGAATAAAGTGTGTAATCGCCTGTTGCGGTATGCTTATAGGTAAAGGCGGTTGTACCCATCGACTTCTGGTGTGTTGCACCTGCCGCTGTTGTTGTTGAATCCCAATCGGGCTTATCCTTAGCTGTAAAGGTTGCTGTTACAGTCTTGTCGCCTCCTGCATAGGCTACAGATGTTGTAGCTTCCTGCTGGGGTAATGTTGCGGCTGTGTCTGTAAGAGCTGTTACCTTATAATCGTTATTTGCTGTTGCCTTAACAGTGTACGGACCCTTGCTTGCAAATATCTTGTATGTATTTGCTGCGCCCGCTGATGTTGCAGCTGTGCCGTCCTTGTCAACAACTGTTACGGTACCGTTTTCACCGGCAGAAATTGTAAGGGTCTTGTAATCCTCAACAAGATTTGCAGTTACCTTAACATCCTCTGTGCCGGCTGTGAAGGTGTATGTACCGGCAGCTTTAGTCTCACCGGTAACTGTTCCTTCAGACTTTGTCCACGGAGTGGTTGCGTCAAACTTGTAGTCTGTTGCGGGGGCTACTGTTACAACGTATTCGTGTCCGTCGTAAATCTTATATTTGCCGCCTGTCGCGCTAATAGCAGACCCATTGTCTGTGACCGAAGTTATTGTACCGTTTGTTGCGGTAACTGTCAGCTCCTTCGGGCCTTCAAAGGTTGCGCCGATTGTCTTTGTCGCGCTTGCAACAGGAGTGAAGGTGAATGCGCCTGTTGTATTTGTTGTGCCTGTGTCACCTGTCCAAGCAGAGAAGAGATAATCTGTGTCGCCTGTTGCTGTGATTGTATATGTCTTTGTCTTGTCAAGAGCAAGTGTTTCACCTGTCTTTGCATCATATACATCGCTGCTGCCATCATTTACGGTGATTTTACCGTTTGTGGTTGCTGATACAGTGAGGTAGGGGGTGGTGTTATATGCCTTAAGGCTACCGGAAACCGCACCGCCCTTGGTTGTAGTTACATCTACCGTATACGATGTCGGAGATGATGAACTTGTTGAAAGAGTTGTGGGTGATGCACCATTGAGAGCCTTATCAACTGCTGACTTTGTGAAGGTAATATCACCGCCGGATACTGTATAATCTGTACCTTTTACAAGAGTAGTAGTACCTATCTTTACTTCATCAATATCATCGCCGTCTACCATACCGCTTACGGTAATCTTGGGAGTACCGCTGCCGTCATAGTAGTCAATGCTTCCGCTGTCACTCGCTGTCGGTGCCGCGGGCATTGTGAAAGAATAAGTAACTGTTACAGCCGAACCGTCAGAAGATGTTGTTGTAACGGGATTTGTGGTTGGAGTCTGACCAGAACCGCTGTCTGTTGCGGTAACGGTTACTGCGTTAGCGCCGGTCTTAAATAAATCATCGGCACCTGCTGTTAGTGTAACGGTTGCTGTAATTGTTGAACCATAGGTGGGTTC
>JAFQYK010000166.1 GCA_017406485.1 Clostridia bacterium | reverse complement strand
GGTAAATTCCTTACATTCGCCGCTGTCACTCGGTTCAATCATAAGTATCTTCGACGCCTTCGCGTAGTGACGGGAATCCTGCTCATTCTGTGACGAGTGCATTCCGGGATCGTCCGCAACGCAAAGCACAAGTCCGCCGTTTACGCCTGTATAGCTTACTGTGAATACAGGGTCAGCCATTACGTTAAGGCCGACGTGCTTCATACAAGACATTGAGCGTGCGCCCGCGATTGACGCGCCGATTGCAACTTCGCAGCCAACCTTCTCGTTAGGCGCCCATTCAACATAAATATCATCGTATTTAACAATGTTTTCCGTTATCTCGGTACTCGGTGTGCCGGGATATGAGGAAACAACGCTTACGCCCGCTTCATATGCGCCGCGTGCGACAGCCTCGTTTCCGAGCATCAGTTTTTTCATATCTGTAATGCCTCCTAATTTTATTCGCATAATTCTACATTTTATATTATATCAAGTAAAGCGTCTATCGTCAAGTACAAAAAGAAGGGTAAGAAATTTTACCCTTCTTTGGTATTAAAATACAAAATCAAATTCCAAATCACCGATACGAACAGTGTCGCCTTCTTTTATACCCATAGTAATAAGCTCTTCGATTACGCCGCGGTTCAGAAGTGCGCGCTGGAAGTACTGAAGCGACTCATTGTCCGAGAAGTTGACGCTGCCGCCGACAGCCTCAATCCACGAGCCGGAAATAACGTATACCTCATTATCGCGCGTTATTTCATAGCCCTTATCATCCTTGGAAACGAACTCCTCTTCCTCAATACTCATTTCAGGTTCAAATATTGTGATTGGCGGCAATTTTGAAAGCTCCTCGTAGGTTTTCATCATAAGCTCTTTTACGCCCTTGTTTGTCGCCGCCGAGATTTCAAATACCTCTATACCGCGGTTTTTCATTTCATCAAGAAACGCCTTGTATGCGTCCTCGTCCTGTATTATATCGGTTTTGTTTGCCGCGACTATCTGCGGTCTTTCCTCGAGCGACAGGTCATACGCCGACAGCTCGGCGTTTATGATGTCAAAATCCTCTATCGGATTTCTGCCCTCAATTCCCGACACGTCAACAACGTGAATTAAAATCCTCGTACGCTCAATATGGCGCAGGAACTCATGTCCGAGACCTACGCCCTCGCTTGCGCCCTCGATAATTCCCGGTATGTCAGCCAAAACAAAGCTGCGGCTTTCACCGAGGTCAACAACGCCGAGGTTCGGTTCAAGCGTGGTGAAGTGGTAGTCGGCAATTTTCGGGTCAGCTTTGGTGGTCATTGAAAGGATTGTTGATTTTCCCACGTTCGGGAAGCCAACAAGTCCCACATCCGCAAGCAATTTGAGTTCGAGTATTATTTCTCTTTCGTCGCCGGACTGACCGTTTTTCGCAAAGTTAGGGGTCTGGCGAACCGCTGTCGCAAAATGCGCGTTTCCCCATCCGCCGTTGCCGCCCTTTGCAAGCACAACGTCCTTTTCCGGATCTGAAAGGTCGGCGATTATACGATTGCTTTCCGCGTCACGCACTATCGTACCCTGCGGAACCTTTATTATAATATCCTCGCCCTTTTTGCCCTTCTGACGCTTACCCGCGCCGTCCGAACCGTTTTCCGCGGCGTACTTTCTCTTATAGCGAAAGTCCATAAGCGTTGTCATACCAAGCTCCACGCGGAAGATTACGCTGCCGCCCCTGCCGCCGTCACCGCCGTCGGGGCCACCTGCGGCGATATACTTCTCACGGCGGAACGAAATCGCGCCGTTGCCGCCCTTGCCGGCCTTTATGAATATTTTTGCCTTGTCAGTAAACATAGTTATATTCCTTTTGATTATAAATTAAAACATCTCTTAATCGATTCAACCTCACCCATAACAAAGACCTTGTCCTCAGGTATAATTTCAGTTTCGGCTGCCGGCATAAATACGCCTATACCGCGCTTGATTGATATGATATTTATATTGTATTTTTTACGGACATCAAGCTGTTGCACTGTCTGTCCATACCACTCTTTCGGCGCCTTCATCTGATACAATGTGTAGTTGTTATCAAGCTGGACGAAGTCAAGAATACTGTCTGACGCGTACTTTGTAGCAATTCGCATAGCCATCTGTTTTTCCGGATAAACCACCTCATCCGCGCCGTTTCTTAATAAAAACTTCATCTGAACATCATCTGACGCTCTGGCAATAACTCTTTTCGCGCCGAGTTCTTTTACAAGCGTGGTTGTTTCAAGAAGCGTCTGGAAATGGTTTCCGACGGAAACAATGCATACGTCGTATTCGTGAACGCTTAATGATTTTACAAATTCTCTGCTTGTACTGTTGCCGATTATCGCATTTGTAACATATGGCAGTATCTCGTTTATGTGCGGCTCTGATATATCAACCGCCATCACCTCGCAGCCGAGATTGTTCATCTCCTTAGCAATATTCTTACCGAATTCACCTATACCTATTATTAAAACAGATTTCATATCGCATCCTCCTATCCTACAGTAACCTTCTCAAGTGGGTATCTTATCTGCTGCATTTCGCCCGACGGAACAGCAGCATATATCAAAGTGAGTCCGCCGACTCTGCCAAAGAACATCAAGGCCATCAAAATCACCTTTGAAGCGACCGAAAGACCGCTTGTTATGCCCAAGGTCAGTCCGACCGTTCCCACGGCCGAGCTCGTTTCAAACAGGCACGTAAGAATGGGCAGATGTTCTATGGTGCTTATTGCAATGCCTCCCGCTATAAACAGCGTAAAATACATAAACAATACCGCGCCTGCATTTCGTATCGCTTCGTGCGATATTCTTCGTCCGAAGCAGTTTACATCATTTCTTCTGCCGAAAACAGCGATGGCTGACAAAAACAGAACGGCGAACGTTGTTGTTTTCATACCGCCCGCCGTTGAACCGGGCGAACCGCCTATCAGCATTAGTATTATCATAACCGTGATGCCTGAGTCGCTCATTTTGGTAAGATCGGACGTGTTAAAGCCTGCTGTCCTTGTCGTTACCGACTGGAACAGGGAATTTAGCACCCTTTCACCTGTCGGCAGCGATGTGTATTCGGTGAAGTAAAAATATACCGCCGGTATCAGAATGAGAAAGAAGCTTGTTACCAAAATAATCTTGCTCTGCATAGAATACCGTCTTATATGGTACTTGAAATCCCTGACATCACCCCACGTCATAAATCCGATACCGCCTATAATTATAAGCAGCATAATTCCCGTATTTATTATTACGTCGGCACTGTATGAGGTAAGCGACGAAAACGGCTCTCTTACACCCATAAGGTCAAAGCCTGCGTTACAGAATGCCGATATTGAATGAAATACGGAATACCATATACCTTTAAAACCAAAATCACGGCAGAATACCGTCATAAACAAAAGCGCGCCTATAAGCTCAATAATCAGGGAGCCGCGTATTATAAATTTGACAAGGCTCACCATTCCGCCGACACGGTGCGCGGAAATTGAGTTCATCATCAGGCTCCTGTGACCAAGGCTTATTTTCTTGCCGGACGCCTTCATAATCGCTATTCCGATGGTTATGACACCCATACCGCCGATTTGAATTAAGAGAATAATTACCGCCTGGCCGAATTCTGACCAGTATGTAGCTGTGTCTTTAACGATAAGTCCGGTAACGCACGATGCGGATATTGCAGTAAAGAGCGCATCGGTAAAGTTCGTCCACTCGAACTCCCGCGATGAAAACGGCAACATTAAAAGCAACGCTCCGGCAAGCACCAGGCATAGAAATATGCCGGTTATTATCCGAAAGGACATTCTTGCGTCACGGTTAACCTGCTTTATTCTTTTTCTTCGCATATCACACCTCAAACTTCCATAGAGAAAAATATAGGGCTATTGCGAAACCGCAACAGCCCAAAAGCACGAAATTAGTTGGCATAAACGCTGCACTGCGTCTTGTCTCTGCCCTTTCTTTCAAACTTAACCTTACCGTCGATAAGCGCGAACAATGTATCGTCACTGCCCTTGCCAACATTATTGCCCGGATGAATTTTTGTTCCTCTCTGTCTTACAAGAATGTTGCCTGCAAGCACAAACTGACCGTCTGCTCTCTTTGCGCCGAGTCTTTTCGACTCACTGTCACGACCGTTCTTTGTACTACCCATACCTTTTTTATGAGCCATTTAAAACACCTCGTTTCCAATCAATAGTCTGTTTCTTAAACTTACGCGTTAATCTTGGTTATCTCAACCTTTGTGAAAGGCTGTCTGTGACCCTTCTTTGTGCGCTCGTTCTTCTTTCTCTTCATCTTGAAAACATAAATTTTCTTAGCCTTGCCGTTCTTTACGACCTTAGCCTCAACGGTTGCACCGTCTACTGTCGGAGCGCCCACCTTAACGTCGTCACCCTCGCCTGCTAAAAGCACCTGGTCAAAGGTTACGTTTGCGCCCTCTTCTGCGTCAAGCTTCTCAATAAAGAGTGTGTCACCCTCTGATACCTTGTACTGCTTGCCGCCTGTTACGATAATTGCGTACATACTTGCTGCACCTCCTTTTATTTAATGGAGACTCGCTATCGAAGGTACCGCTTTTATGCGGATTTTCGACCTTTTCTATGCGGTCACTAAAGTATATTAACATAATTTGTGTGCGTTGTCAAGGATTTTTTTACTCGTCCTTAACATTTATCAGGACACCTACCGAGGGCTTGGGGTAAACGCTGACCGTCAGCTCCGGCAGCCACTCGCCTACGGCGGTGATGTTTCGTATCTGGTCAACCTTGACGGGATTTAGAACGAACATAATGTCGTACGTGCCATCGTTTACGCCGCGGAAGCAGGCGTTGTAGCTTCTTGTCGCGTGGACATACTGCTCGTATTTTTCCTCATCATCAATATGGAAAACCTCGTCTATTATCAGTTTATTTAAAGCGACTATGTCAAGGTGACAATATTCCTTTGACATTTCGGGATATACCTCTTTTTTGAGATAATCGTCATTGTTTAATATCATTCTGTAGAAATAGTTGCCGCCGCAATATGCTGATATTCTCGTTTCGTTTTTCACTGTCACAATCTGCTTGAGCATCGTGTCGATAAGGTCCTTATCGCCGCTGTCAACAATGATTTTTTCCATTTTGAAGTGATCCTGTGAATTTGCCAAAAACATCGCCTCGCTAAACTTTCTCGGACACTTTACTCCCCTGTGCACCGGCAGCATAACAAGTCCGTCCGATTTTGAATTAGCGAGCGATACCATTGCGTAATTGTACGGCTCCTTACCTGTATGGTTCGGGTTGTTTGCCTTCATATAGTTGCGGTACTGCAGGCACGTTTCATAACGCGTCTGACCATCGGTGATATAAAGCGGCAAATCCTTGAACTGCTCAACAATAAAGTCAATAGTAGGCTGGTATGATATTTTCCATAGCTTCTGATGCAGGTTTTCACCTGCCGGAGCGCTTGATGAAAATTCAATATCCGGCTTTTCCTCGTGAAGCTCGTTCATTAAGTTGTACAAATCCTTTTCCTTTTCAACATAAAGGCAGTTTATCATACTTAAATCAGCATTTGTTGCCGCCAAAAGCTCATAGCGGTCGCCCATTGAAACCTCATGCGGCTTCTCGCAGGGCATAATTACGCCGCTGCCGAAATCCTCCAGCTCCACAAGCGCCACAAAGCTGATATTGGAATACAACGCTTCACTCGCAACAGCTATTGTCTGCTCGTACATATAAATTACAGGCTCTTTATCCCGAACCAAAATTTCGTTCTTTATCCAATCGTTGAGATAATTCTTTGCCCTTGTAAAAATATTGTCCTCCGCGGTATCTGTTTCCTTTTTCTTGCCCGCGAACAATCTCACAGAATTATACGGACTCTTCTCGCAGAACGCGTCCTTGTCCTCATTTGTCATATTGTAATAAGGAGGTGACACGATTGAAGCAAGACTGTCTATTTTTTCCGTATTATATCTATATCCTCTGAATGGTTTTATATTTGCCATTTTTACCTTACCTTTCTCTACGATGCCCAAAATCTATCTAAACTTATACTATCCCATTGTGTACCTTATATAATATAACATATGAGTGTTTTCGTCAATACGGTTTCTGTTAAATTTTGTTTACACGCGTGATTTTTTCTCTTTTTTTCACTATTTTTATGGTTTATAATTGTTTTTTTGTTCAATACTATAGATGTATTATTTTTGGAGGTGCAAGATAATGAGTAATGTTTCGGGATTTTTAAAGGGTATGGCGACAGGTCTTGTCGTTGGCGCTGCCGCTACAATGGTTTTTGATCCCATATCAGACCGCGAGCGCAAGAAACTCGCAAAGAAAACCGAGGGTATTTTTAAAAATATCGGTTCGGTTATAGATACTGCTGTCGATATGGCGAGAAGCTAAGGGTAAAGGGAGCTGTTTTAGGCTCCCTTTTTTCTTTATTTTTGCAAAGCTATACCGATTACATATCCGTTTTTCGCTTTAACACTTGACCTTTTAATTTTTGTGTCTTATAATATATTTGTGTACTTGTCTGTTTTGGATATGAGAAAGGATCTTATATGTCATCAAGAAAAAAGCCTGAAAATTTTAATGAGCTTGAATATAATGTTTTTAAAAATGACAACAATAATACCGACAATCAGTTTTGGGGCGGAGGCGGCGGATGTGTCTCCGTGCTTGGCGGCGTTATTATCACGATAATACTTATTGTTATAATAACGAGCTTTATCCAGATTGGAAAGGTCGGTCCTTCGGCTTACTGCGCCGTTTCCGGTTGCAGCAACAAGCCGCGTCCGGGAAGCCGCTACTGCTGGCTTCACAGCGCCTCAAACACGAGCGATAAAATAGTCGCAAATCCCGACGACAAAAAATCAACAAGGGATACGGAAAAAGAAAAAGAGAATGAAGATAAGGACTCCGGTAAAATTTGGGGCGGTGATATTACCCGCGGCGACGAGCCGCAGACAGGCAGTCTTATAAAATGAGAACACAAAATCCAAGGGAGTGAAACGCGTGAACAACAAGACAGAAAAACTTATAACAGAAATTTTAGACAGCTATAAGAAATATGATATAACCGACAAAACCGACTCTGAGAATATGCTGAGCCGCGATACAATTATAGAAGTTATTAAAGAACTCCGCAAAATCCTCTATCCCGGCTTTTTTGACGATGGCAAAGCGAGAAGCGAATACATAAAATTCATCGTCGGAGAAAGAGTTGAGTTTGTACAATACAATTTGAGAAAGCAAATCGCAAAGGCTCTGGGTAATCAGGAAATGTGCCGCGACTGCGCCAAATCAAAGATAATTCAGCACGCTGATGATATTGTGTATAAGTTCTTGGGAAAGCTCACAACAATACGCGAATACCTTTATACCGATGTTCAGGCGGCATATGACGGCGACCCCGCGGCTTACAGCACGGACGAGATTATTTTCTCATACCCCGGACTGTTTGCGATTACGGTTTACCGTATAGCGCACGAATTATGGCTTCTTAACGTACCGATGATACCGAGAATTATGACCGAGTACGCGCACAACCTTACGGGTATTGACATTCACCCGGGCGCGACAATAGGCAAGCGGTTTTTCATTGACCACGGCACCGGAATTGTTATCGGCGAAACGACCGTTATAGGCGATAACGTCAAAATATATCAGGGCGTAACCTTAGGCGCGCTTTCCACAAGAAAGGGGCAGCAGCTAAAGGGCGTTAAGCGTCACCCGACCATCGGCAATAATGTGACGATTTATTCCGGTACGTCGATTTTAGGCGGCGACACCATTATAGGCGACAACGCAACAATAGGCGGTAACGCGTTTATCGTAAGCTCCGTAAGCGAAGGTATGCGCGTAAGCGTCAGAAATCCCGCGCTGGAGTTTACAAACGGTAACACAAACAGCAGCGAGTTCTGGGATTGGAGTATATAATTTTTGAGCCGTATTTTTACGGCTCTTTTTAATGTTTTTTTAAGGTTTCTCTGCTACAATACCTTCAAAAGGAGATGATTATTATGTTTAGAATAAAAAAACATATCGCGGTTTTGACAGCGTGTGTACTTGCGGTTATTACGCTTTGCGCCTGCACATCGGGAACAAAAACCGAAACCACTGCAGCGCCGGCGGCAAACACCGAAGTCCCGTCTGTAAACGGCGAATACAAAACTACGGTTTTAAAAACCGGAAAATCCGACGCAATAATTCTTGAAACAACCGGCGGCACTATGGTAATAGACTGCGGCGAGGAAAATGACGGTGACGAGGTCGTTGAATATTTAAAAGCAAACGGCATTACAAAGGTTGATTACCTTGTTATCACCCATTTTGACCAGGACCACGTAGGCGGCGCGGCTGAGGTTATTTCAAATTTCGGCATAGGAGAGATTATAACTCCGGATTACGCCGGTTCAAACAGTGAGTACACCAACTTCATTACCGCCGCGTCAAATGCGAATTACAGTATAACGCGGCTTACGGAAAGCAAAACCGTTACGCTCGGTGATGTGCTGTTTGAGATTTATCCCCCGCTGAAAAGCTCTTACAGCGAATCGGATAACGATTACTCGATAGTTGTTAAGGCAACTCACGGAAGCGATACCTTCCTGTACGCCGGCGACGCGGAATTAGAAAGACTTAAAGAGCTATACAGTCAGATTGATTTAGACGTTGATTTCTTAAAGGTTCCGCACCACGGAAGAATTGATACCGAAAGCGCAAACTTTATAAAAGCTGTATCGCCAAAGTATGCCGTTATAACCTGCAGCAAAAAGGAGGGCGCAGACGAGGAGCTTATGAGCCTTCTCAGTGCTGCGAACGCCGCAACGTACCTTAACCGTGACGGCACTATAACAGCCGTCAGCACCGGCAGCGGTATTACCGTTACGCAAGCGGCTGCGGATACGTCTGCGGAATAGCCTGAAAATCCCGATTTATTCGGGATTTTTTTGTTGCAAGAAAAAGGAATTTATGGTAAAATATAAGTTAGAGTATTTTTTCGGAGGATAATACAATGGAAAAACGGTTAATTTATGAAAACAAGCTGTCTTGCGAGGCAGACGTTAAGGATTTTGTTTTGGAGGGCAGCGCGAAGATATATTTTGAGAACGGTAAGATGCGTATGAAAAACGCGCTTGACGCTGATTTGGGGCAAAAATCCAACTTTGTATATTGGTGCAACGAGGATTTCCCGTCTGATGTGCAGATTGAATGGGATTTTAAGCCTATTGAAGAACCCGGTCTTGCGATTATGTTTTTCAGTGCAAAAGGCTGCAACGGTAAGGATTTATTTGACCCCTCCCTTGCGCCGCGTGACGGACAGTATAACCTCTACCACTCCGGCGATATAAACGCGTATCACGTTTCATACTTCAGACGCAAGTGGGACGAGGAACGCGCGTTTCATACGTGTAATTTGCGCAAAAGCAAGGGCTTTTATCTCGTGGTACAGGGCGCAGACCCTATCCCCGGCTGTGCGGACGCTAAGGACAGCTATCATATAACGCTTACAAAAAAGAACGGAAAAATCGAATTTGCGATTGATGATTTGACTGTATTCTCGTGGCAGGACGACGGCAAGGAATACGGAGCGGTACTCGGCGGCGGAAAGATAGGCTTTCGGCAAATGGCGCCTATGGTTGGCGAATATTCTAATCTAAAGGTATATGAAATATGAACAAGGCATTAAAAACACTTGAATTTGATAAAATACTTGACAAACTCGGCTCATACACGGAAAGCGCGGACGTAAAAAAACGCATTTATGAGCTTGCGCCGTACACCGATATAGAAGAAGCGCGCGCGGCGCAAAAAGAAACAACCGAAGCTATGAGTACGCTTTTAAAGCTCGGCTCACCGCCTGTTAATTTATCGGCGGATAATGTGCTTGGCGCGGTTAAGCGTACTGAGCGTGACGGCGTTATGCACACCTCGGAGCTTATTTCGGTTTCGCGGCTATTGTATATCGCAAGGCGGATGAAATCATACCTTGGCGAAGCGGCGGACGAGTGCGCCGTTTTGCACGGCATTGAGGAAAACATCATAACAGCAAAACAATTGGAGGTCAAAATAAACTCGTGTATTGTTTCAGAAAATGAGATTGCCGATGACGCGTCGCCGGAACTGAACACAATAAGGCGAAAAATCCGCAACCTTAACGGCAAAATCCGCGACAGCTTAAACTCAATGATACACTCAAACCACTACAAGAAGTTTTTGCAGGACCCGATTGTGACAATGCGTTCAGACCGTTATGTTATACCAGTAAAAAGCGAGTACCGCTCGGAGGTAAACGGTATTGTTCACGACACCTCGGCAAGCGGCGCGACACTTTTTATCGAGCCAATGAGCGTGGTAGAGAGCAATAACGAGATACGCGATTTGCAGAATAAGGAGCAAATGGAGATTGAGCGTATTTTGGCGGAGCTTAGCGCGCTTGTGGCAGAAAACAGTCACACGATTTTTGTGGACTACAACAATGTGATAAATCTTGATTTTATCTTCTGCAAGGGGCGGCTGTCGCTCGATATGGACGCGAATGAGCCGAAGCTCAATACCGAAGGACGAATTTATTATAAAAAGGCGCGTCATCCGCTAATTGACAGGAATAAGGTTGTGGCGAACGATATAAAGCTCGGCGACGGCTATGACACGCTTGTTGTGACAGGCCCCAATACAGGCGGTAAGACGGTTACGCTTAAAACAATCGGCTTATTTTCGATTATGGCGGCGGCAGGATTGCATTTACCGGCAACGGACGGAAGCGAGGCGGCGATTTTCGGCAGCGTGTTTGCAGATATAGGCGATGAACAGTCGATTGAACAGAGCCTGTCAACGTTTTCATCGCATATGGTGAATATTGTTAAAATCCTTGAAAGCATTGACGACACCTCGCTTGTGTTGTTTGACGAGCTTGGCGCGGGTACTGACCCCACCGAGGGTGCGGCACTGGCTATTTCGATATTGGAATTTTTACGGGCAAGGGGCGTTACCACCGTTGCGACAACGCATTACAGCGAGCTGAAATTATTTGCGCTTGCAACGGACGGAGTGGAAAATGCGTCGTGTGAATTTGACGTTGCGACGCTGCAGCCTACGTATAAGCTGCTTATAGGAGTACCCGGCAAGTCAAACGCGTTTGCAATTTCGCGC
>JAFQYK010000165.1 GCA_017406485.1 Clostridia bacterium | reverse complement strand
ATTGTGTCGGCAGATGAGTGAATTGCGCCCGATACCATACCGTCTGCGTCGCCCTGCTTAACCATCATTACCGCATAGTATGACGGGTCCTTGATTGTTTCTGCCGCCTGCTCCGGTGTTACGCCCTTTGCCTTACGAAGCTCATAGAATGCATTTGCGTATTCCTCATTTTTATCTGAGTTTTCGCTGTCAACAATCTTGATGCCCTCGATGTCAATACCCTCTGCCGCTACGGTAGCCTTAATCTTGTCGGGGTTGCCTACGAGAATAACCTTCGCGTAGCCCTCCTTCTTAACCGTTTCTGCCGCTTTAAGGGTTCTGATGTCCTCGCCCTCCGCAAGCACGATTGTCTTGATGTCCTTCTTTGCTCTTTCCTTGAGCTTGTCGATAAAGATACTCATTTACAAAACTCCTTTTTTCTATAGTTTTACCGTACCAATTATTATATACCTTTTTTGTTAGTTTTTCAAGGGGTATCTTGGAAAAAATGGTAAAAACAAAGAGGCTTTAAGCCTCTTTTTCTATTGCGTGGATTTTGTCTATCCTGGTTTGGTGTCTGCCGCCCTGGAACTCGGCGTCAAAGAATGTGTCAACTATCATAAACGCCAATTCCCTGCCGGTAACGCGTCCGCCAAGACAGATTACGTTTGCGTTGTTATGCTCCTTTGCCATTTTTGCGCTGAACACATCGCCGCAGAGCGCGGCACGTATACCGTTAAACTTATTCGCCGCCATACTAATACCTATACCGGTGCCGCAGAAAAGTATACCGCGTTCAGCCTCGCCGTTTAAAACAGCCTCGCAAACCGGTCTTGCACAATCGGGGTAGTCAACGCTTTCCTCGCTGAATACGCCGAAATCCTTAACCTCTATTCCCTTTTCCTCAAGATGCTTCTTTACGTGTTCCTTTAATTCATAACCTCCGTGGTCACTGCCTATTGCTATCATTTGCTTTCTCCTTTTCCTCTAATTCCTTCTCCGCTTGGGATTTTTTTATATAAAATGGTTTCATTTCTAAATATGACTGCGTCTCGCCTTTTTTTGCCCTCTCCATCGCAATTGCCGCTACCGATGACGCTCTTGAATTTAAAACCGCGCCATGCGGAAAAATCGCCTTGTCGCCGAGCTTTTCCACTATATAATCCTTGTGAATTATCGCGCCGTCACCTACGAACACCGTTTCAAGGAAATTGCCGCAAGCGTCTACGCACTCCTCAATCGTAATACCCTCCGGCTCCCCTATTTCCTTAAAGCCCTCATCCCAGATGTAGCTTGCGGTAAAAATATTATTCCTGCGCGCATCCATTATGGGTACTATTATATGCTCGCAATGCGGCACATTGTACGCAAGCGCTTCAAGCGTTCCCACGCTCACAACTCTTTTCCCTGTTGCGTGCGCCAAAGCCTTTACCGTCGCAACGCCGATACGCAAACCGGTAAACGAACCCGGTCCTACCGCCGCGGCGAATATGTCTATATCGCTTGCCCTAAGCTCAAGGTCGCAAAGAAGCTGCTCAATCATCGGCATAATCTTTTGCGAGTGCGTCTTTTTGTGGTTTAAGATGTACTCGCCCAAAAGCAAATCGTCCTCCATTACCGCGACTGTCGCAACATTTGAGGAAGTGTCAACCGCTAAAACTTTCATTATCTCTTGTCCTCTATTTCTATTTCTCTGTAATTATCGCCTTTTTCGTAGTTCTTTGTTATTGTGATATTGTACCGCTTTTCGGGCAGAATGTCCTCGATAAGCTCGCACCACTCAATGACAGATACTCCCTCACCGTACACATACTCGTCAAAGCCGACCTCGTACATTTCGTCGCTGTCCGCAATACGGTATACATCAAAGTGATACAGCGGCAGCGTTCCCTCGTATTCGTTTACTATTGTAAACGTCGGGCTTGTTATATGTTCATCAATCCCAAGCCCTTTTGCCAGGCCCTGCACAAACGCCGTTTTCCCTGCTCCCAAATCGCCGTACATACAAAGCACATCGCCCTCTCTGAGCGTTTTTGCGAATTCCGACGCGATAGTAAGCGTTTCGTCATAGCTGTTTGAAATATATTTCATTTTAGAACAACCCCGTAATTTTTCCGTTTCCGTCAATATCGATGTTGTTCGCCGCCGGCACCTTCGGAAGTCCGGGCATTACCATAATATTGCCCGTTTCCGCAACGATAAAGCCCGCGCCGTTTGAAAGTCTGACCGTATTTACAGTTACTGTAAAGCCCTCCGGTCTGCCTAAAAGACTTGCGTTATCCGAAAGCGAATACTGCGTCTTTGCCATACATACAGGCTTTTTGTCAAGACCAAGGCTCTCTATCTCGCGTATCTGTCTTTCCGCCTTTGTGCTGTACACTACGCCGCTTCCGCCGTAGATTTTGGTTACGATTGTGTTTATCTTGTCCTTTATGCTGTCATTCACGTCATATGCGGGGGCGTAGTTGGATTTTTCGTTTTCGATAGAGTCAATAACCATCCCGGCAAGCTCTATGCCGCCCTCGCCGCCCTTTGCGAACACCTCGCTCATAGCGCACTTTGCGCCAAGCGCAGCGCAGCGCTCCTTAATTGCGCTAAGCTCTGCGTCCGTATCCGTATCAAAGCGGTTAATTGCAACAACAACCGGTACGCCGTAGGACTTCATATTTTCAATATGCTTTTCAAGATTGACTATACCCCTAAGAAGCGCGTCAACATTCTCTTCCTTTAAATCAGTCTTTGCAACACCGCCGTTATATTTAAGCGCGCGTACCGTTGCAACAACGACAACCGCGTCAGGTGAAATGCCTGCTGCGCGGCACTTAATATCCATAAACTTCTCCGCGCCCAAATCCGCGCCGAAGCCTGCTTCGGTTATGGCGTAATCACCGAGCTTCATAGCGAGCTTTGTAGCTCTTATACTGTTACAGCCGTGCGCAATGTTCGCAAACGGGCCGCCGTGGATAAATACAGGCGTATGTTCAAGCGTCTGTACCAAATTCGGCTTTATTGCGTCCTTCATCAAAGCCGCCATAGCCCCCTGCGCATTAAGATCCGACGCCTTAACCGGTTCACCGCTTCTGTTGTAGCCGATTATAATTTCACCGAAGCGCTTTTTTAAATCCTCCAAGTCCTCGGCAAGGCATAAAATAGCCATAATTTCCGACGCAACGGTAATCATAAAGCCGTCCTCGCGCGGCACGCCGTTAGCCTTTGCGCCAAGACCGACAACAGTTTGACGGAGCGCGCGGTCATTCATATCAAGCACACGCTTCCATACAATGTTATTCACATCTATATCAAGCTCGTTACCCTGATGAATGTGGTTGTCAATCATAGCGGAAAGCAGGTTGTTTGCCGCTGTAATAGCGTGCATATCACCCGTGAAGTGCAGATTGATGTCCTCCATAGGCACTACCTGACTGTAACCACCGCCTGCCGCGCCGCCCTTAATGCCCATAACGGGGCCTAAAGACGGTTCACGAAGCGCAAGCACGCACTTTTTACCCATCCTTGCAAGCGCGTCGCCAAGGCCGATTGTGGTTGTAGTCTTACCCTCACCGGCAGGGGTGGGGTTTATCGCAGTAACAAGAACCAGCTTGCCGTCCTGGTAGTCCTTCACTCTCGCCCATAGCTCCTTGGACACCTTCGCCTTATATTTGCCGTAACATTCAACCTCGCGTTCCTCAATTCCGGCCTTTTTTGCAATCTCCATAATCGGATCCATTTTGACGCTCCAAGCGATTTCAATATCTGATAACATAATTTTCTCCTTTTTATTTTTCTCGAATAAACAGAAATAGAGCTGAAGTTTGATCCAGCTCTTTTTTTCTTATTGATTATCTATTAGTTATTGTTAAAATACGATCTGTCTTCACGGATTTTACGAAGAAGAAGGTCAAGACGATGCTCAGCGTCGTTTAATATATCATCAACATACTGATCTGTATCAGTCTTGATCTCGATTGACTTTGTCTGAGCCGCATTTACAAGCTCGTTAGCCTGCTCATACGCGCGCTTGGTAACCTCGTGTTCGTCAATAAGCTGCATCTGTGTTTCCTCGGCATTCTTCTGAATAGCCTCGGCTCTTGACTCAGCCTCGGAAAGAATTCTCTGTCTTTCCTCCTTGACCCACTTAGCCTCCTTAAGCTCGTCCGGATATACAAGACGGATTTCCTGAATGTAGTCAAGAAGCTCGTCCTTGTCAACCATAACCTTACCGGTAAGGGGAACTGCAGAAGCCTTGTCAATCGTTTCCTCAAGCATATCCACAATTTCCATAATGTCCATATCCATATCCATTGCCATTTTATCTTCATCCTTTCTTTAGGCGTTTGACTTGTTAATGTATATTAAGCGTCTGTTTGGCGCTAACATCCTTTTTCTCAATTGTACTTTTCTTCAATCCTTTTAATTATATCACACGGCACAAACTCTGTCAAATCGCCGTGAAATCCCGCAAGCTCCTTTACCATCGAGGAGCTTATATAGGAATACTTTGAATTGGTCATCATAAACATCGTTTCGTATTCGGGGTTAAGCGCCTTGTTAAGTAGCGCCATCTGAAATTCATATTCAAAATCCGCGACAGTACGAAGTCCCTTTACGATAACCGTTGCCCCTTTACTCTTGGCAAAGTCAACGAGAAGCCCGTCAAAGGTGTCAACCTCAACATTCGGTATATCACCCGTGACCTGTCCTATCATATCCACCCTTTCCTTCGCGGTAAAGAGCGGTGTTTTGCTTTTATTGGAAAGAACACCGACTATAACCTTGTCATAAACGCGGCTTGCGCGCTTTATTATGTCTAAATGTCCGTTTGTTATCGGGTCAAAGCTGCCCGGATAAACCGCAATTCTCATTCGTTTTCTGTTTCCTTCTGATATATCGTTATAAAGGTTCTGCCGTATTTTCTTTGCTTTAAAAAATCAAGTCCTTCAAATTCAGCAGAAAAGTCAGTGTCATCGCTTTCGAGAACGACAATTCCGCCATCCAAAAGAAGCTCGTTCTTAACTATTTCGCCAAGGATTGGTTCGATAAAACCTTTGTTATACGGCGGATCAAGAAAAATTATATCAAATTTTTCCTTTACGTGCCTTGCGTAGTCAAACGCGTCCGTATTGATAATTTCACATTCAGCGGTGAAGTCAAGGTTTTTGGCGTTCTTTCTTATTATATCTATCGAACGCTTGTCCCTGTCAAGCATAACCGCCCTCTTTGCACCGCGCGAAACTGCCTCAAACGAAAGCGCGCCGCTTCCTGCGAACATATCAAGGCATACACTGTCCGCGACATAGTCCCGGATAAGATTGAATATGTTTTCCTTTACCCTGTCAGTCGTCGGGCGAACGTCCATACCTTCAAATTCAAGCAGCTTTTTACCGCGCCGGCTGCCGGATATTATTCTCATATTCAATCACTACCAGTCTATTTTATATCATTTCACGCTAAAGGTCAATACAAATGTTACATTTTCTTTGAAATTATATAAAACGTTTGTAATTTTTGTAAATATTTTGTAACATTGTGTCGTATTAGTCAATTTCCTCTGTAAAATCAGGAAGAGGTGTTCCGTTCACGTAGTCATTATTCGGAACGGGGATATTGGTGTCCATTTCGGGGCCTATGTAGAAGCTCGTCTGTGTACACTGATTATACGCTGTGTTCTGGAACGCTACGCTAAGACGGTATACATAGTCGTGCATAAGCGTATAGAACTTGTGGTCTGTAAGGTGTGTTGTGGTGTAAACGCGAAGCTCTGTATCATCCGCATTACGCCATATAGCTTCCTCACGCCAGTCACCTAAAATATCCGCCTGAATACAGGGCGTACCCTTTTTCCAGTTGTTTGAAAGCGTGCCGGCGGGGTCAAGAATTGTTACGAGTTTATTGTTTTCGTAGTCCCACTTGTAAATTTTCGGGTAGCCGTAGCCCTTTTCATCGTCAAATTCGTGATCCAATAGCTCACGGAGAAGGTCGCCGTCCCACCAGATTGCGAAGTCAATTGACTCGGGGCCGTGCTCGTTTATCATCTCACCTTCCATAGTGAAGATACCGTCATCCATTACCCAGCACTGATTACCCTCATAACGCGGGTCAACCTTCGCACAAAGTCCGCGCGTGGTGTCGCGGCCTGTATAGAAGCCCCACTTGATCTCGCCGGTTGCGGGGTCGCGAAGCTCATAGCCGTACTCCGCGCTCTCGTGCTCGTGTATCTGGCAGTAGTCGAGGTTCGGCGTTTTTAATGTGAAGTTACCGAGGTTACACGTATCGCCGTGTTCAAGACCGGTTGAGTAGATACCCGTACCGTCATCATCAACAGCCATTGCACCGTATACTATCTCGTCAAGTCCGTCGCCGTCTATATCGCCTACGCCGAGGTTGTGGTTACCCTGATTTGTGTATTCAATATTCTGATCCTTGTTGGCGAGGAACTTCCAGCGCTTAACAAGCTTATTGTCAATTACATCATACGCCACAAGCACCGTCGGGCAGCCGTGGTCATAGTAGCCGCGGCACATAACAACGCTCGGATTTTCACCGTCAAGATACGCCACGCACGCAAGGAAGCGGTCAACACGGTTACCCCAGTTGTCGCCCCACTCGATTATATTGCCGCGCGGAGGATCATAATTAACCGTATCCAATGCCGCGCCTGTCGCACCGTCAAACAGCGTCAAAAATTCGGGGCCCTCAAGTATAAATCCGTCCTTGTTTCTGTAATCAGCGTCCTTGTCGCCAATCACATTACCAACACCGTCAACCGTACCGTCAGCAGTTTTACAAACCAACTCCGCCTTACCGTCGTTGTTGAAATCGTACACCATAAACTGTGTATAGTGCGAGCCGCTTCTTATATTTCTGCCGAGGTTAATTCTCCAAAGCCTTTTTCCGTTTAGCTTATACGCGTCAAGAATACACTCGCCCGTCCAGCCCTTGTGGGAGTTGTCCTTGCCGTTTGCGTCCCAGCGGAGGATAATCTCGTATTCGCCGTCGCCGTCAAGGTCGCCTACCGACGCGTCATTTGCGGTATACTGATATACAGTGCCGTCATTCGGGTCTGTCCACGGCGCAGGCTTGTCGAGGGGAATTGAAAGATATTCCTTATCCCAGACCTTTACCTCGTAGCCGTGCTTTTCAGCTTTGCCGTCCTTTACTGCCTTTATCGTGTAAACATCTGTCTGCTTGCCGTCTTTATCGAGATAATTTGTAGAGTCGGTTATTATATCGGTAATTCTTTCGCCGTTTCGGTAGATAACAAAGTCTATTCCCTGCTCGTACTCATATGCGTTAAGACGCCAGCTGAGGAAGATACCGTTTTCGGTCGGAACAGCCACGCCGCCGCGGTCAAGGGTTTCCATCTTGCGCTTCTTAGGCTCCGCCTCCATATCAATCGTAACGTCTGCGCGCTCGGTCTTGCCGCTTGTCGTAACCGCTTCAACACCGTAAACATACGGAACGTTTGTTACAACCTTATCGTCTATGTAATCGGTATCGGTTGTCTTGGCTATGTACTTATATATACCGTAAGGCGCCTTGCGGTAAATGTTGTACCAAACCGCGCTCTCAACCTTATCCCACACAAGCGCAACGCTTTTCGGTGTTTCCTTTGCGTCAAGATTATT
>JAFQYK010000164.1 GCA_017406485.1 Clostridia bacterium | reverse complement strand
TGTTGTTCATAACAGATGTATTTGTCATGTCATATACGTCGCTCTCGCTCAAATTCGGATCGGTTGCCGCACTCAAAGGTACTTCAGCTTTTCCAAGATAGTCAAGCACAAGCACCGGCATAGGTGTTGCCGTGGGTACCGGGGTGTCCGACGCGGGTTGAGGCAAAGCCAGCGGATCAAGCGTCGGCCACGGATCGCTTATAGACTGCGGAAGAGGCTCGTAATACTCTGTCATAACGCGCCGCGGCAGTGTGGCTGAAGTATTGTTCAGCACCGCGTTCGCGTCTATGGAGTTTACGTTCTCATCCTCTGTCACATCGCCTATACGGTAAGCGTAGAGGCGTTTCCATTCCTCATCGCTTGTTATCATATCGTCATAGAGGTTATTTGAAAGACGCTGATACAACAAGTCCGAATTGGCGGTAGTCCAGCCGGAAAGTCCGACATTCAGTTCACCCTTCTTTGCAAGAACAATAACAGGTCTTGTAAAGGATGCTGCTGAACCGTCCGCATCGGTAAACGAATACTTGAGTGTATATACGCCGGGGCGTATTTTTAACGATGCAAGCTCGTCTATAACAACGCTTTCGCCCTTTCCGATCACAGCCACGTCATGCTGCGTCATTCGCGTATCATCTTCAAGCTCCGATATATTGGTTACCGTACCCGTTATCTCATTTACCTTTTCAATGGTACGGTTTACGTCCGCCGCGCTGACGGCGTTGCCGTCCATGTCCTTCAAATCGGCAAAGCCCGGATCTACGAACTGTTCGCCCTGATATACAAACAGAGCCGTGGGATCCTTGTCGTAATTTTTCGTTTTCCACGCGCCGTCAAAATAGTGCGTTTCGTACGTGTTTACTGCCCTCAAAGGAGTCAGCGCGGAATCGAGAATATACTCGTTCGCGTTCGTGTCCGATTTTTTAAAGGTCAAGTTTGTGTCGAAATGCGCCTTTGCCGCCGCCTTTTCGGCATCTGTGGTGAAAGAGCCCTCAATCAGACCATACGGTGAATTACCGGGCACAAGCTCTACATCAACAGCCTTTTTGCGGTAAATCGTCAGCGTGTATACCTTCGTATACGTCTTATTATTTTCATCGACGTACTTTGTCGTTATCCTGATGATATTCGGTCCTTCACTTATGCTGAACACATCGCTTTCAAACTGCGTTGTCGGGAAGATGTTGCCTCCCGAGGTAACGCTTGTACCGCTGCCTTGTCCCTTGGAGGTTATATTGAGCGGATTGCCGTCCAGCGTCGCGCTTACCTCCATAGCGTCCGGCGGTGTCGAGGCGGGATAGAGCAATCCCTCCTTAACGTCAAACGTTATATAGTTCTCGGATACCGTTCCGTCTACGATTGTACGGTAGTTCAACTGCTGCTCGTTAAATATCGGCGCAGAGGTACGCAGAGGATACGGAGGAATTGGATCTCTCAATCCGTTTTCGGTGGTATCCGGATTGTAGTCATGTAAGTCCGTAAGTCTTATCCATACATCATTTGTTTCCTGATATGCAGGCTCAACCTTTACTATACCGTCGGTATCTGCCGGATCAGGCTGTACCATGAAGAAAAAGGTGTCCTTCTCAAGCTTATCATCAAACGTTACTGTTGTCGCTCTGCCTGACGGTATCTGCCATTCATTGAACTCATAGCCCGAGTCGAGAATATCAACATGCAGGTAAACCTTATCACCAACCGCGTATGTGTTAGAGCAAATTCTCGTCATACCGTCAGCGTCATGCTTGAGATAGCCTATGCCTATTGTCGGATATTGTGTATTGTCCACCTCAACCGTATATACATCGTCTGCGGTTACCTCAAAGCTTATCTCAAACTCGCCCAGATGCGAGGAGGTATCCGCCGCGTCAATGTACACCTTGGCGGTATAAACGCCGACAGGAAGCTGAAGCAGATTTCTTATGTCAAAGAACAGTGAGCTGCCCGGGCTCAGTGTGGTTACATGCGGGGTTATAGCTCCCGCAGAGGTTATGCTGTATACCTGATTGTAACCGAGCTTAAAGCTCTGCAGCGCCGGAGTTACCTCATCGGCAAGCGTCGAGTCCGTATAACGCTTTATGTCGGTTATATCAAGCGCGAGAGCCGAAAGGTTATCGCTGCCGTTATTCTCTATCTTGAATATCTGGTTCTGGTAATCGGTGTAGTCCACCTTCTTCTTGTCATATTCAAAGACTGAGTTGCTTACGAGCTCAACCTCGGGACCGCCCGAGGCAACACCGTTCACGTACGTTCCGCCGCTTGTCACGGTCGAAATCCTGATACTCTTGCCGGGAACCGGAGTTGGAGTGGGTGAAGTATCGGGACCCGACGTCGGTGCGGGAGTCGCGTTCGGATCGGGTGTTGGTGTCGGTGTCGGCGAGGCGGGCGCACCGAGCGTCGTTACCTTTAACTTAAGATAAACCTCCTCCGTGCTGTTGGACACATATCCGAAGTTCGTGTATGTGGTGTCGGCAAGCTTACCGATAAGCGTCAATGTGGTATCCTGCGCAGGAAGAATCGTTGCGGAGGAATCTCCCTCAATTTCCCAGCTTTCAACCTTAGCCATGGCAAGATTGCTGACCTTATTCGTATCCGTACTGTTTGGATAGGTGTATGCGTCGGGCTGCAGACCCGACTGTCCGTTATACGCAACGGGTATTGTGGAATTGTCCGGAAAGACAATATATTTTGCGATTGATGAGAGCGCTTGTCCCTCGTAAACCGGGAACATGCCCGCTTTACCCTCGGAATAGTCCTTCTCGTCATATTTTATGCCATTGTCCTCGTACTCCCAGAGATAGTAGTTATCTCTCGGATCAAAGCTAAAGCCGAGCTGATCGGATTCAATATACGGCGAGTCATATTCAACCTTTGAAATGCTGAAGTCCTCACTACCGAGATTTATAATGCTCTGATATGTGTTTCTGTCAGTGTTGGTAAGGGTTGTGTCCGTACTGCTGACCGAGGGATCATACATATAGACTACTATCACCGCGCCGTCCGAGGGAATTGTATCGCCCGTAGGAACGGTATCTGTGTCCGTATAAACCGTCACAAGCGCGTCGGTAGAGCTTAGCGCCGTACCGTCAGGCAGGTAAACCGTAAAGTCAGTTCCCGCGCTCACCGCGCCGAATGCGTCCTTTGTTACCGAAATAATAAGCGCACCCGTTTCTCTGTCAACACGTGCCGTCACAGAGGGATTAGGTGTTCCGTATATTGTGCCTGACGGCGGAGTATAAAACGCCAGCACATTACGAATCGCGTCTACCTCCCAGACATTTGCTGAAGCCAATGTAAGCCACGCGGGCAAGCTCGCACCGAAAATGGTCTGCGGTACCGTTCTCGTATACGTTTCTGACTGAGGCGGTGTGTCCGTACTGAGCGCCGACGTTACGCTGTTTGGTGTCCAGTCCGTAGTTTCCCAGTCGCTGCCTGTTGGCTCATCCTGATACATTGTCGGGATAAACGTGTCGTCAACGCCCGTCACTATCGGGATAATCGGGTTCGGAAGCAGAAGCTCTGACCATACCGTAGGTCTGCTGTTTTCTTCGTATGTTTTGACCCTGCGCTCATAGTTAAAGCCTGTAAGCGTTGACCTTGTAACGGTTACTTTTACTTCGTAGCTGAGACCCGTTGTGCCGTAGGGCTGGCTTATAACATACGTAAGTCCTCCCTGCGGATCGTAGCCCGAGCTGTCATCAACGGCAGCGCCCGTGCCGTCTATCGTCACCGTAGCAAGGCTCTTATCCCATGTTATAATTTCTATCTCCTGCGTCAGGTCGGTGTACGTTTTCATGATATTCGACATCGTCTGATTGAGATATGTGAACAAATCGTCAAGCGTACCTGCATTATTTGAGCGGTTATAGATTGAATATGCCGAAACCTCACTTTGGGATATGGTCGGTCTTACCGTTGAAAGCTGACGGTTAACCTCCCAGTTGATGGGAAGCGCTCCAATCGGTACAAGGTTCATATTTTCGTCAACATACAGTATTTGCGCCTCTTCGTTGGTGCCGTTGTCGTGTACCTTAAGCACCGATTGGAGAGTTGAAGCATCCTGAATATTTGCAAACTGGTAAGGAACCTTAACCTTAAAGCTCATCGTTCCCAAAAGCAGCGGCTCTGATCTGTCCTTGGCTAAAATACTCTTTATGGGGATACTGATTGTACCGCCCTGATAAGAGGGATAGCCTATGTAGCTGCTTAAAGGAGTATCGGGGTGAGGCATAATATGATGTGTAATCGTACTGTTTACTCTGTCAAGCGCACTGCCGTCCGAATACAGATAGTCATAATCCTGATTTCCGTCATTTCCCTTAGGGAATACTGAGGTATTCTGGTTAAAGGACAGGATTGCATCGGCTGTATCGGTTATAATTTCATTTTTGCTATGATCGAGTGTATCATCATAATAAGACGGTTCAAGATAGTTCGGGTCATAGTCAAGAGTATAACCCACACCTACTGCGTCATAATCCTTCAGGTAAACGCTTACAAGAGCGCGTATTGAATTGTCCGACGGCACATGCTCAAGGCTGAAGCCTGTAAAAAGCAGCGCACCGTCTGTTGCCTGCACGGTCGTTGTGGACGCCGAAGCCGCGAGCATGGGTATGTCCGAGGACATACACATAGTTGAAATAATCGCAATGATTGTTATCCAGACTGCCACAATACGTTTGATTGCGGCATTATAACGCATACAATCCCTCCTTTCATATTCTTTTTTGGATAAAATCCTCAAAAAAAGCCTGTACATATCAAATATACTGTTTTGTACATTTTAACAAAAGGATATAGTTATCCATATATATTAAGGATAACATCTATTTGTCAATTTGTCAAGGACTAAGTGAATAACAATTAATTTACAGAAAAGTGTCGTGAAACCTCAGTTTACGACATCTTCAAGCACCTGAAAAAATATCCTTAAAACAGGTAAAATACACCCAATATGTAGTGTATTTGCACCGCCTTATATTTCCTTATATTGTGATAAAATTAAACTAAAAATTATACAATTGTAACAAATGCAGATATTTACAGCGAGGGCATATTAATTTTACGGCGTAATTGTTGTACCGATTACCATACACAAAAGCAGAAAAAAATACTGCAGTGTTAAATAATCCCAAACAAAATACACCCCAAGGTTTTACCCTTGAGGTGCATTTTACTGTGTGGTTTAATTGTAAGCCGAAACCAGAACTCTGTTATCGTGTCTTACATTGTCCATGGACGGGGCGGATGTGTTGATGCCCGCGTATACGTAGAGCATATCTATGATGTCTGTCACGCCGTCCTTATTGAAGTCACAGATGCCACTGTCAACGGAATTGTTAAGCGCGGTGTTGTAGTCCTTGTCCGGTATGAGCACCGTCTTGAGAGCCGGTGTATCTTCTTCTTTGAAAATTACCATAGGAGTCTGCGTTATTTGAGTTTCAGGCACGTCTGTTTTTTCTTCAATTTCAGTCGTTTCTGTTATCTCAATAGCTTCTTCCTCTGTCTCTGCCGGATTTGCTGTTTCAATATCTTCAGCCGTTACCGCCGTCTCATCTTCCGCCGTGTCTGCCTCATCCTCAGTGTTGCTCTCATCCTCGTCGCCAACTTCTGTTTCTTCAATTGTTTCTGTTTCCTTAGCTTTCGCTGTCTCGGTTTCAACATATGTCTCGAACTCCTCGTCCTCGTCATATGCACCGAGTACGCTTGTGCTGTTGCCGGATCCGCTGTCACCGCTTGACGATGAGCCGCTGTCGCTGCTTGATGATGAACCGCTGTCACCGCTTGACGATGAGCCGCTGTCGCTGCTTGACGATGAGCCGCTGTCACCGCTTGACGATGAGCCGCTGTCACCGCTTGACGATGAGCCGCTGTCGCTGCTTGACGATGAGCCGCTGTCGCTGCTTGACGATGAGCCGCTGTCGCTGCTTGATGATGAACCGCTGTCACCGCTTGACGATGAGCTGCTGTCGCTGCTTGACGATGAGCTGCTGTCGCTGCTTGATGATGTCTCCTCGCCTGTTGTTACACCGGCATCCGTATCAGAGGTCTTGTCATCTGTATCAGAGGTTTCCTCTGCGTCGTCACCGTCATTGATTTCCGTTTCAGCCTTTTCAGGCTCGGTTGTCTCTGTTTCGGTTTCTGTGCCAATCTCCTCTGTCTTGATTTCTTCCTCTTCTGCCGTCTTGCTGTCGTCAGTGTCGGATTTATCAGTATCGTCTGTGCCGGTCTTTGTCTCGGTGTCTGCTTTTGCTTCAGTTTCGGACTTTGTATCAGCATTAGCATCTGCTTCGGACTTTGTATCAGCATTTGCGTCTGCCTCTGTATCAGTTTCCGTCTTGCTGTCGCTCTCCGTCTTCTCTTCTTCCTTATCCGTCTCAGTTTCTGCCTTTGTTTCGGGTTCTGCCTTTTCAGGGTCAACCTCAGGCACAATCATGAACGGAATCATATTTGCAGTCATTGTAGGACTTGCGTCTGCATCAGGATAGAAGTCAATCATATTTGCGTCATACAGATCGTCCATTGTGACAGTCGCACCGGACTTGATCTTGTTGTACCACTCGAAGTCCTTGGTATCTATCTTATTGAAGCTGTCACCCTTTGTATAGAGATCGCCGGGTACCATTTCAATTCTTGTGAAGTTGTACATCGCCTCCGCATATGACTCCTGAACCACGATGTTCGTGATGTAAGCCGTCAGATGACCTGCGCGGCGTACTGCTATGGTGTAGTTACCTACGCCGGCATTTAACTGGTCGAATACGTCGCTGCCAAACTCAAACTTGCCGTCCGCCCCAGTCGTTATCTGTTTAACTTTGAGGTCGTCAGGATCAAGATATCCATTGTTCTTCTCGTAATCCTCTATGAAGTTGTTTCTGTTAAGATCCGTCGGGTTAGATGCGTCGTAATCGGGTACGCTGTCGGGCAGCCTGTACAGGTAAACCGTTACCTGCTCATCCTTATCACCCGTCTGCGGTACTACGGTTACGGTGTTCGCGTCACCCTTGATTGCCATCTGCATCTTCGGCATCAACACATCGCCTATGTCTCTTATAACCTTGACTCTGTACTTACCTACCGCGCCGTTATCATTTGTGATGGTGAACTCGTAGTTGAATACCTCCTGTGACAGATCAAGTCTTGACAACGCCTTTAGGATATGCGTGTCTGTTTGACCGTCTGTGTTGGCAATCTCTACGCCGTCCTGCGTAGCCGTAATTCTGATATTCGGGAGAGGAGTACCGTTAGGAGCTGTTTCCTCACCTGTCGCGGTAAACTCAATCTCCTGAGCCAGAATGGGAACCTTAACCACATATGAAGCCGTACCGTTTGTGAACGTCGGATCAAGCTCATAGTAGGTATCTGTTGTATCGTCATCCGTTACCTCAAGGTTGGCAAGGAATGCCGAGTTCGCCTGAATAACGTCGAGCACATAGGTTGTACGTACACCCGGATTGCCGGAATACTCAACCTCGAAGAAGATTACATCTTCACCCGTGGTCTGGTCAAGAGTAAGGTCGATGTTGCTTTCATCATCATTGCCGAGCGCGTTGTAAAGCAATGTGTCATAGTATTTGCTCTTTATGAGTACAGTGTCCGCAATCTGACCGTTTGCAGGATCGTTGAAGGCAACAGGATGAACTCTTATAGAGGTCTGACCTGCCGGAACAACCGCCGAGTACTTGAACGTCTCAGGATCAAAGTTCACAATAACCGTGCTGTCGTCAAAGTCGCGCAGGTCATTGAGGTCGGTGTTATCGTTGGTAAGCTCAAGCTTCTTCAGACGGAGATTATCTTCCTGCTGTCTTGCAGTTCTCTTGACAACGAGTCTGTAATAGCCTGCCGGCGTACCACTCTGATCTATTACGGTAAAGTCAATGTTCTGCTTGCCGTTGTCGTCCTTCATAAAGGTGATCGGCATCGTGAAGAGCTGATCTGTGCCTGTGAACATCTCAACTGAGTTATTTGTGCCTTCAAGCTTAGCAAATACTCTGTCTGTTTCTGTCTGCTTGCTGATATTTACCTTAACGTCATAGTCTGTGTAGTCTATGGTCGTTTCGTAAAGTCTGATAAGCTCATTGAAGTTCGGGCTTAACTCATACAGACCGTCATTCGAATCTGTTTCCTCAACAACTTCAAGATTCATGAGGTACTTGTCGCTCTTGTCGAACGGGGCTCTGATCACCTGTAAGGTGTATACAGCCTCTCTCGGATCGGGAATGTTGTTTTCCAGCATCTTAATGGTGTTGACTCTTACAAGTACCGTGAAGTGATCCTCGCTCGTTGACAGATCTGAAATCGTCTTGGTGTACGGTGTTGTAGCCGCCGGTGTGTTGTAATCAACCGTCAAGGGATTGCCGTCCGCATCGAAGCTTGTTACAAGACCGATCTGGATACCAACGCCAGTAAAGCTTTCGGTGATAACGTCGAAGTTTGTAACATCCTTGCCGATATATACGTGATAATCACCGTATTCCGTAGCAATGAACTGCTCTGCCATTACCGCGTGTCTGTCTGATGTTGCGTCCGCATCGTTGGGCTTCGGCGAAACTCTGAGCTCTGTAAGTATCGGATCATGCGTCTTGTAAACGTTAAGGATGTATTCCGTAACATTCTCAAAGCCGCTGTCACCGTAGGTTGTAAGTCTGAACTTGTACTTACCCACATTAGAATCATCTATCTTAATCGGGATGTAGCTGTTGTACATGGTAGTTACGGTGTAATCGTTCATGTACTCATCGCGTACAAGTGTTGCGTCTGAACCCTTATAGATGTCGAACAGCTCGATCTTAACCTTATTGTCAGGCAGGCTGTTGGCAAGTCTTGTAGCGAACATTTCAATGTCGGAATCGTCAACCATTACATTGTAGGTGTGTACGCTGCCTGTCTTTTCATGGTCGAAGAAGCCAATGCCTGAGCTGTCCTTAACGATAAGGTCTGTAAATACCGCCTCATACTCGTCCTCATCCTTGTCTGTGTTTACAAACAGTGTGTAAACGTAGCTGTCTGTGTCGGTACCCTCAAGATTTGCCGCCGCACCGCCGGAAGCCGCTGTGACAACATCATTCTTTGATGTAATTCTTATATCGTACTTCTCGCGGTCAGTATTGATAAGCTCGCTTATGCCGAGTGTAGAAGGATCAACGCGTCTGCCGTTTACTCTTACGACATAGTCGCTGCCGGTTGCCGAAAGGTCAAGCGGCATGCTGTATCCGTACGGATATGTGGGTACAGGTGTGAGTGTCGTGTAATCCTTTAGGTACGTCTGAGAGTATTCGCTGCCGAGCGTAAGAGCCACACCGTCAGCATCAAGACTCGTGAGCTTTGTTGTGCTGTTCTTCTTTATGAGTGTGAGCGAATATCTCTGCTTTGCAGCCTCATTAAGACCGCTTTCGATTATAACTGTTGTAACGTTATTCGGAGTCTGGATTGTGTTCGTGTGCAGTACACCGTTTACTTTTACAGGCGTGCCTGTAAAGTCAGCGTTCGCGGTTACGGTTACTTCTGTTTCCGCGCTGTCGATGTAAGCGTAGTAGTTTACGTCGCGCTGCCTGAACTCTGTCGTGAGAGCTACCGGATCGCCGCTGCTGTCTGTTACAACAATGCCTGACTCGTCTGCGACCGTATCCGGATCGTCCTCTCTCAAGTCAATTGACTTGATTGTTTCGTGAGTACGTCTGTTTATAACAACCGCGTAGGAGCCTGTCGGATAATTAGCGTCTGCGGACGGATATACATAGAATACAACCGTTGCATCCTCACCCTCCGGCGGATTAACCGTGAAGGTTCCGTCCGCCTTGCCGGTAGCGTCATAGTTAGTTGTTACCACAGCCGTTGAGGAAGTCGCTGTCACAACGGGTGTTTCACCCGCCTGTTCATCGGTGAGCCACTGCGTCATGATAGCTTCCGTTTCGAAGTTCATCGTGTCAACCTCGTACGGTACTGTTACGTAGTAGGTATGTATCGAAGGATCGAATACCGGAGCCATGCTGCCGGCAACAGGTATGAATGACGTTACGCTGCCTGTCGCATCTCTTTCGGCAGTTGCGAGATAGTCAAGGTTTGCAATTGGCAGTTCGGGTCTGATAACGTTAATTACGTAGTGAACCTTAGTCTGTGAATCCTTTTCTCTCGTGTTGCCGTCAGTATCAATATAGTCAATTCTCGAGGTGAGAACTATATCGAAGTAGTTAATGCCCTTCTTGAGCTCTGTGAGCTTGAGATTCTGCTGATACGGAGCGATTGAAGGAAGATTATCATAGTGCATATAATTATCTTCCGCCTCCGACAGCTTCATAGCACTATCTGTTACAGGCATGTTGTTGATCGTTACGCTGAACGGTGTCGTTGTTTTTTCAACTCCGAAGTCGTGGTTGATACTATTGTTGATCTCGCTGTAATAATCCGGCGTGCCGCTTATGTTGAAGATTGCTGAGAGGTCAATTTCCTCTGTGCTTTCATCAACAATTACCGTATAGTCATATGTGCTTCCGATAAAGCTCGGTGTAATCGCTAACTCTGATCCATACTCATTATAAGCCTTTATATTGTCAAGCGCAAGGTCAGGCTTGGTTGACGATGCCGAGGATGAACCGAGAACAGCCGCCTTGGCATCCTCTTCACTTCTGTTGATTACAATTACGTATCTCTCCCTCGAGCCTACGGGGTTGCTTACGGTTACGGTAATGGTATTGTCACCTCTGTAAACCGGAACCTCGGTGAGCGTGCCTGTAGATACGGGCAGGTTGTTGAGCTGCAGCGAGTCATTTACTCTGACTGTGTCTGTTATATCCGATACACCGCTTGTAGCCTTTAACCATACAGCCGTAACATCGCTGTCAACATTGAGATAGTAGGTGTGCTCTGTCTTGTAGAAGCCCTTGGAAAGAGTGTACTTGTTAGCCGCAACACCTGTTGTATCCGAATAAACCTCAATCGGGAACTCAAGATACGGTCTGTCGTCATCATTCGCGCGGTTAATGGTTACGGTGTAATGCTTCTCCGTACCGTTCCACGTTCTTACTTTGAACAATATTTCCGTATCGCCAACCGGCAGGTTCTGCAGGCTGTATGACATACCGCTCTCAAGCTTCTGCTCTGCGAGATTGGTATAGCTGTCGCTTACATAGATATATGACTTGCCGCGTGCATGATCTATGCTCGGATCCTCTATTTCCTCAGGTCTAAGCGTTGGAGTGAAGAAGATCTTGTCAACGCTGTGGTCAACCGATACAAAGTAGTTGGTAAGCTTAGCATTGAACAACGGAGCAAGTTCAACACCCTCCATTTCGTTGTAGAGCGTTACGTCATTTGTTGTGTCATACTCAAGCTCGCCGTACTTCATGCTGATGATGTCGCCGGTGTGTGTCGGGGTAGAACGATTAGAGTCTATGATGTAGGTTTCCTTGGTTATGCCGTCCTCAGCCGTTACGGTTATAACAATCTTGTTTGAACCGTAATGGAGCGGAATAGCATTTATCTCGCTGCCGCCCGATATTGAGGAGAAGTAACTTCCCTGCTGGTCGTACAGTCTTTCGCCGCCCTCTTTTCTTATTCTTAGGTCTGATGTTCCGCTCATGGACTCTACCGAGAGAAGGAGCTTATCCTCATCATAAGGAATAGCAAGGAAGTATTCGTGCACATCCTTATTGAACATACCGGTAAGCAGAGCGTAGTTGTCAGAATTGATTGCTTTAAGCTCCGCGTTGTGGCTTACCTGTCCTGCCGCAGCGGTGGTGGTGTCATCTGTCGGACCGGATGCCTTGTTGATTGTGATTGAATAGTATCTGGAGTTAAGAGCGTTACCGTTGCTGTCTACCTGGCTTACCTCGAATACTCTGGTGTTGTCACCGGGCTGGAGAAGCATCTGGTAATTGAGGAGGTTGGTCATCTCTACTTTGTTTTCTGTTCTGTCCTCATTTGTTGAGAGGAGGAATACCTTATAGGTCTGAGCACCGATGTTCTTTGCAAACGAGAGTGTAATCATGGGAACATCCTCTTCAACTATATCATAGTAGTTATAGTCAAACTGGTTGTTGATAAACTTTCTCGTGAGCGGCTTTCCTGTATCTGATCTTATAATGTTGTCCAGATACGGCATCTCGGGATCAAGGTCTATATCTGAATCCTTGAACAGCTCGATAGCGTAGTTCTGAGCGTGCTTGTTTGCAGCCCATACGTCGAAGGTTACTCTGATATGATCGCCGCGGCTTAGGTTGCCCATTATATCTGCGCCGCTTTCAGTACCGCCTATCTTTACAACCTTCGAGTTAACGGTCTGGTTGTTATCAATGCCGTTTATATTCAGACGGTGTGTTACCTGATAATCGTTGTCATCACACGGTACCGCGATTATGTAGATAGGCTTATCAGACTCCTCTAACTCCTGCGGAATTGAGAAGTGATAGGTGAACTTATCATATGTCTTTTCACTCGACGGAACAGCTACCGTATCATAATACTCTACGTCCTCGTCATCCTCCTCGCCGATTCTGATGATTATATCGTTGAGCTTAGCATAGTCGTCGAGCTTAGGTCTGGTAATGTTGAACTTGTAGGTATTTGTAACCGTTCTATCCTCAGATGTTACCTGTATTCTTATTTCATTTACACCCTCGCGGAGCTGGAAGGTGTGCGCGTCTCCATCGGAGAATAATCCGCTTACAGAGTAACCCGAGGAGTTCTGAACATACGAGCCGTACGCGCCTTCGCTGATGTCAAGCGTCAGGAAGGTGATTTCGTTTGCGTCAGGTATATTCAGCGATGTCTGTGACAGCTGGAGCGTGAAGTTGTGGAGTCCGCCGTTAAGGTCATTGGTAAAG
>JAFQYK010000163.1 GCA_017406485.1 Clostridia bacterium | reverse complement strand
TACCGATATGGCAGAGGGCAGACCGCTGTTTGTACGAACACCCAATGCGAAATTCAATCTTGCAAATATGATGAGAACGCATTTGTACTCGTCAATGGCGACCTTGAAGCTCGGTATGGATATTCTCGCAAAGGAGAATGTTAAGATAGACAAGATGTTCGGCCACGGCGGATTGTTCAAGACGAAGGACGTCGGCCAGAGTTTTATGGCGGCGGCGCTTAATTCACCCGTTTCACTTATGGAAACAGCCGGCGAGGGCGGTGCGTGGGGTATTGCGGTGCTTGCCTCGTATATGGTGACAGGCAACGGTGAAACACTTACCGATTTCCTCAACAATAAGGTGTTTGCCGGCGGCGACATTTACACACTTGAACCGAAAAAGGACGATGTTGACGGTTTTAACGCGTTCGCGGAGAAGTATAAGGCAGGTCTGGCGATTGAGAGAGCTGCAGTTGAAAATTTGAAGTAAGGAGAATAATTATAATGCTTGAAGAACTTAAAAAACGCGTATATGAAGCGAATATGCTGCTTCCCAAATACGGTCTTGTGACGTTCACCTGGGGCAACGTCAGCGAAATTGACCGCGAAACGGGATATTTTGCAATAAAACCGTCGGGTGTTGAATATGATAAATTAACGCCCGAGGATATGGTAATCGTTGATTTAAACGGCAACAAGATTGAGGGCAAGTACAATCCGTCCTCCGACACGGCAACGCATGTAGAATTATACAAGGCGTTCCCGAACATCGGCGGCATTGTTCACACACACTCACCGTGGGCGACAAGCTGGGCGCAGGCAGGACGCGACATTCCCTGCTACGGCACAACACATGCCGACTACATTTACGGCTCTGTTCCGTGCGTTCGTAACCTCACCAAAGAAGAGATTGACGAGGGTTACGAGAAAAATACCGGCGTATTGATAGTTGACTATTTCAAGGATAAGGACTGTGAGGCCGTTCCTGCGGTACTCTGCAAGAACCACGGCCCGTTTACCTGGGGCAAGGACGCGCACGAGGCAGTTCACAACGCTGTTGTCCTTGAAGAAGTCGCAAAAATGGCTGTTCACACCGAAGCCATAAACCCGAATGTTGAACCTGCACCGCAGGTTTTACAGGATAAACATTACTACCGTAAGCACGGCGCAAACGCCTATTACGGTCAAGGTAAGTAAGCTTTAAACAAAAAGAAAGGAAGATGATTTTAATATGTTAAAAGCTGTTTACACAAGAACATTGGCAATTTTAAAGAAGGTACCTATTAAGCTGTGGGGGCTCTCACTCCTTAGCTGGATAATAATGCTTATAGCGGCGGCGCTCTGCACTATACCGCTTGTTGTATTGCCTATCGCATTCGCTATTCAGGCAGGTATGGTAGCTATCTTCTACAAGAACTACACCGACGGCGTTACTCCTGACGCGAAGCCTCTTTTCGTCGCTTTCAAGGATTTTCAGACCTTTAAGCACGTTGCAGGCGGTATGGGCTGGAGAGTACTCTGGATATTCCTGTGGTGCCTTATTCCCATCGCAGGTCCGTTTATCGCTGTTTATAAGTCAATTCAGTATATATTCACAACATACATACTTCTTGAGGAGCCTTCGGTAAGAGCGCTTGATGCCCTGAAGAAGTCCAAGGAATATACAAAGGGCTATAAGGGTCAGATATTCCTCGGTATTGTACTTCCCTACATCGCATATTTCGTAGTGTTAGTCATATTGACCTTACTTACAAGGATACCTTATGCAGGAATTCTTTTTGCAGTAATTTACGTAATGCTTATAATAGTATTTACGTTGTTTGCACCACTGTTCTTCGGTCTTGTTGAAGCAGGCTTTTATGAGTATTGCAGACGTCCGGTCAAGCCGGTTTATTCAGCTCCCGCACCGGCTCCGGCTGCTCCTGTCGCTCCTGCAGCGCCGGCTGCACCTACAGCTCCCGAAGCACCTGCTGCACCTGCTGCACCTGCTGAAACAGTTACATCTGCTCCGTCAGCTATAACCTGTCCCACCTGCGGCAGCGAAAACAGCGCGGATAAGAAGTTCTGCAGTCATTGCGGCGCCAAATTACAGTAAATTACGGCATATAAAAAACGGCTCACTCTGAGCCGTTTTTTTGTATGCATCAATATCCCAGATCCTCCGGAACAAGCACGATAGTAATGCGTTTCGGGAAATAGTGGCAGCCTGTGACTATGCTCGTAACGTTACAGACTCTCGCCGCGCTGTGGCAATTTGAGCACTTTATATTATCGTCCGTCGCGCACGGTGTTTTGTGCGTAATGCGGCGCGCGTTCATCGGCGCAATTTTCTTTGCGCGCTTCATACCGTCCTCTAACGTGTCAACAATCTTGTTCGCGCCGGCTACGATTATAACCTTCTTCGGACCGAACACGATCTGACTTGTGCGGTTGCCTGTGCAGTCGATGTTTACCAGCTCACCGTTCATTGTAACGGCGTTTGTACTTGAAACAAACACATCGGCGTGGTAGCCCTCGCGGTACTTTTCAAGCATCGCCTCAAAGTTCGGCGTGTTATAGCGGTCAATGAACTTGTATTTGTCGGAGCGGATTTCGTCAAGTATACCCGTTTCATTGAGCGTCACGCTGCCGCCTACGGCTATTGTGCTGCCCTCCGGAATCATCTCCATAACAATCCTCTTCGCGTCCTCCTTGTCCTTTGCAACAGCCGTCGCAAACTCGTTTTCCTCCAGCACCTTCACAAGGTCTGCTATCCTTCTTTCATATGCCCATTTTTGTGTAGCGTCCATATGTATACCTCCTTAAAATTTTTACCCTATCTTTAATTGTACTATGTTTTAATAAAAAAATCCATATGCCTTTTTACAGAAAGCATACGGATTATTTTGTGTACAATTACGAAAGCGCAATATTCTTTACCGCCTCACCCGCAGCGATAAGTCCGGCAACGGCAGGCACAAACGCGATTGAACCGGGTACGGAGCGGCGGACGGTTTGCTCACCGCTCTCCAGGGGCTTAATCGGTTCTTCCTTTGAGTAGACGACCTTCAGCTTCTTTATACCTCGCCTGCGAAGCTCATAGCGCATTGTCCGCGCCAGAGGGCAGACGGAGGTTTTATATATGTCCGTCACTTCAAATTTTGTAGGGTCGAGTTTATTCCCCGCGCCCATACAGCTTATAACCGGCACATTTGCTTTATCGGCGCGCATTATAATTTCAATCTTGCCCTTTACCGTGTCAATAGCGTCTATAACATAATCGTAATTTGCAAAATCAAACTCGTCCGCCGTTTCCGGCATAAAAAAACAGTTGTGCGCGTTTATTGTCACGTTCGGATTTATTGAAAGCGCGCGTTCCTTTGCCGCGTCAACCTTGCTTTTACCAAGCGTTTCACGCGTGGCGATTATCTGACGGTTCAGGTTCGTCAGCGCGACTGTGTCATTGTCGAAAATATCAATCGTACCAACGCCGCTTCTTACGAGCGCTTCAAACGCGTGACCGCCCACGCCGCCTATGCCGAATACGGCAACACGCGCGTTTTTTAACTTCTCCATACCATCCGCGCCAAGTAAAAGCTCGGTTCTTGCAAATTCCTCAGCCATTTATTTTTCCTCTTTCGTCATAGTCGTCCAAAAAATTGTACTCCCTGCCCCTGCCGTGATACGCGATTACGGTAGTAAGGTTTACATCCTGAACGCTGTTAAATATGTTCATTTCAATATATTGGCTTGTTTTCTTAAAACGCTTTACAAGCTCCTTAATTTCCGTATTTTCCTCCGGCTGCTCTGTAAACTCAATACCGTTAAACCGCGCAAACGCAAGTATGTCCTTCCTTTTAACGTTGCACATCGGACGTATGATTTCCATTTCACCGCGCGTTTCCTTTGGCATAAACGTGGCTATCCTGCCGCCAAGGAGCATATTGGTAAGTATCGCTTCAACCGTATCATCAAAGTGATGTCCGAGTGCGATTTTATTGCAGCCCATTGACTGCGCCTTTTTAATAAGGCTGTCTGTTAAATCTTCATCAGGCGTGAAAAATTCAAGCGGCACATTTAAAAGTTTTGCGTTCTGCTCTATTTGATTTTTGTTTTCCGAAGCTAAGCCTATATC
>JAFQYK010000162.1 GCA_017406485.1 Clostridia bacterium | reverse complement strand
GCGTTCTCGTAAAGGAAGCGGGCAAGTATCAGTCGAAGATTACGATTGAGAAAGACGGCAAGGCAGGCGACGCAAAGAGAATTTTCGCTGTAATGGGACTTGGCGTTAAGTGTGGTCAGGCAATCACCGTAAAGGTAGAGGGCGACGACGAGGCTGAGGCAGCAGCGGCGATTGAAGAATTCTTAAAGGCAAATCTGTAAAATATGAAGGAACGGCTCAAAACACGAGCCGTTCTTTTTTACTGTTCTTTTTCAACATTTTTCTTGTAATTTGTACGTATTTGTGATATATTTATTCTATCTAACCATTTTGGAGGAATAGGTATGCCGAAATATTTTATGCCGACGATGCTCTTGTCGGGCAAAAATTGCATAAAGCGCCATCCGCGCCATTTCAGGCAGGGCAAGAAATGTATGATTGTCACAGGCAGACAATCCGCGGTGAAATCGGGCGCGCTTACGGACATCAAGGATGTGCTTGAAGAAAACGGAATTGAATATGAGTTATACGACCACATCACAGGTGAAACAGGCATAAGCGAAATATACGCGCTCGGCAAGATGATGCGCGCGAATTATATAGACTACGTAATCGGTATCGGCGGCGGTACAACGCTTGACGCGGCAAAGGCGGCGGCGGTGTACGCAGCGAATGACATAAAACCGATGGATATTTATGATGAGGATTTTGCGAATTCTCTTCCGGTAATATGTGTTCCTACAACAGCAGGAACAGGCTCGGACACGACGCAGTATGTTATGATGATGCTTGACGATGTTCACAACAGAAAGAGCTTTAAATCCGATAAATGCTTCCCGTACGCTACGTACCTCGATTCGCGCTACACTATGACGCTGCCGATAGAGGTTACCCGAAACACCGCGGTTGACGCGCTTTGCCACGCGGTTGAGTCGTACCTTAACACACAGGCGTCGGCGTTTTCCGATGTTGTCGCGCTTGAAGCGATACGCCTTATAGGCTCGTGTGCACCGCACCTTATTGCGGGTAAGGTCACGGAGGACGATAGGGAAAAGCTGCTCGTTGCCGCCTCATCGGGCGGAATGGCGGTTGCGCACACAGGTCTTAACGTAGTTCACGCAATGGGACACCAGTTAACCTGCGACAAGCAGGTGCCGCATGGCCGTGCAAACGGCGCGCTGCTCGTTGAGTTTATAGCGTGGATGGCGAAGCACGATATAATGCGCGCGGTTGATGTTATAACTGCGTTCGGTTCAGATTTGCCGAGCCTTAAACGGTTTATCGACAGAGCCGCTCCCGTTACCGAGGAAATAACGGAAAAGGATATAGACAAGTGGATTGAACAGTCAATTGCGGACGGAGTAAAGGAAAACTGCGGCGGCACGTTCACCAGGGAGGACGAACGGCTCATCTATTACAACGCGCTTGTCAACAAGGAAAGAAAATTCACAAAATGGCAGTATAACTAAATAATATCCCACCTCTATGCGGCATAAAATGTTGTGAGGTGGGATTTTATGATTATTGATAAAAAATACATTATACTGGCGGCCGCGGTGCTGGCGGTGGCAATATCGGTAGTTGCGCTTTTGCTTTCGGGCGGAAAAAAGCAGCCGGTTATGTCGGACGGAGTAAAAATCGTGCTTGACGCGGGCCACGGCGCGCCCGACGGCGGCGCGGTCGGCATTGACGGTACGGAGGAAAAGGATATTAACCTTGCAATTACGGAAAAGCTACGGGAGGTTTTAGAGGGCAGGGGATATGTTGTTGTTATGACGCGTGACTCAGGCAGCGGATTGCAGGACGAGAGCGCGGGTACAATACGCGAAAAGAAGGTATCCGATATGAATAAGCGGCGCGAGATTATGGAGAAAAGCGGCGCGGATTTATTTGTGAGCATACATATGAATTCCTTTTCCGACCCGAAGGTGAGCGGTCTGCACATCTTCTATGATAAAGCGCACCCTGAGGCGGAAACGCTCGCAAAGAGCATACAGCAGAAAATAGGCGAGGTAACCGGCGCGGAAACGCACGCGGTAAAAACAGCGGACGCGAGCCTTTTCCTAATGAAAAACTCCCCAATCCCCGCCATACTCGCCGAGTGCGGCTTCCTGTCAAACCCCGACGAGATAAAAAAACTGAAGGATGAAAATTATCAGGCAAAAATCGCCTGGGCGATTGCCGAAGCGATTGGTGATTATACAAATTAACAAATAAAAATACACAAAACTCGTCAAATTTCTATCAAACATTTACACAAAAACATTGACTATGTCTTTAATTTGTTATATAATTGTAACCGATTTTAGTTAAAATTAAATTTTACATATTGGAGGCAAAGAAAATGAGCAGAGTTTATAACTTTTCCGCAGGCCCCTCTATGCTGCCGGAGGAAGTTTTAAAAAAGGCACAGGAGGAAATGGTGGAGTATGGCACAAGCGGTATGTCCGTTATGGAAATGAGCCACCGCTCAAAGGATTATCAGGCAATTATTGACGAGGCTGAGGCGCTCGTTCGTGAGCTTATGAACGTTCCCGACAACTATAAGGTGCTAGTCCTTCAGGGCGGCGGCAGCACACAGTTTGCTATGATTCCCCTTAACCTTGCAAAGAAGAACAAGAAGGCTGACTATGTTATAACAGGTCAGTGGGCTAAGAAGGCTGCCGAGCAGGCTGAAAAGTATATCACGGTAAACCGCGTTGCTTCATCGGCTGACAAGACCTTCTCATATATCCCGAAGCTTGACAAGTCTGCTTTCTCAGACGATGCTGATTATTTCTACATTTGCTATAACAATACAATTTACGGTACACGTTACACATCTCTTCCCGACACGGACAAGCCGCTTATCGCTGACATTTCGTCCTGCGCTATGTCAGAGGTTATTGACGTATCGAAGTTCGGTCTTTTGTTTGCCGGTGCACAGAAGAACCTCGGCCCCGCAGGCGTAACGCTTGTAATCGTTCGTGAGGACTTAATCGGTGATGCTATGGACATAACACCGATTATGCTCAACTACAAGACACACGCTGACAACGGCTCAATGTATAACACGCCCCCGACATACGCAATATACGTATTGAAGCTCGTTCTTGAGTGGATAAAGTCAAAGGGCGGTATCGCTGAGCTTCAGAAGATAAACGAGGCAAAGGCAAAGATACTTTACGATTTCCTTGATTCTTCAAAGCTCTTCAAGGGTACAGTTGTTCCCGAGGATCGTTCGCTTATGAACGCGCCGTTTGTAACGGGTGACGAGGAAATGGACGCTAAGTTCATAGCTGCAGCTAAGGAAGCCGGTTTTGTAAACCTCAAAGGCCACAGAACAGTAGGCGGTATGAGAGCCAGCATCTACAATGCAATGCCTGTTGAAGGCGTTGAAAAGCTTGTTGCTTTCATGAAGAAGTTTGAGGAAGAAAACGCCTGAAAAAAAATCCCGAAGAGCATAGCACCGCTTTTTGACGAGGGCAGTACCGGCGTACGGCACCGTCGTCTGCAAAGCGGCACTCTGCTTACGGCATTTTTCTCAGGAATATTTTCAAAGGAGATATATAAATGTATAACATATTAACACTGAACAAAATCGCCGCTTGCGGACTTGACCGTTTGGGCGATAACTATAACATCACCGATGATGTGAACACTGAAAAGGTTGACGGAATAATTCTCCGCAGCTTCAAAATGCACGATATGGAGCTTCCCAAGGGCTTAAAGGCAGTTGCAAGAGCAGGCGCGGGCGTAAACAATATTCCTATTGACAAGTGCACGGAAAAGGGTATCGTTGTATTCAACACACCCGGCGCAAACGCAAATGCTGTTAAGGAGCTGGTTATAGCAGGTATGCTTCTTGCTTCGCGTGACATTATAGGCGGCGTTGAGTGGGCGAATACACTCACCGGCGACGATGTTGACAAGCAGGTTGAGAAGGGCAAGTCAAACTTCGCGGGTACAGAGATAAAGGGCAAGACGCTTGGTATTATCGGTCTCGGCGCAATCGGCGTACTCGTTGCAAACGCTGCTTACGCGCTCGGTATGGACGTAATCGGCTACGACCCGTACCTGTCGGTAAATGCCGCGCTGCAGCTTTCAAGACACGTAAAGACAGCTTCCTCACCGGCTGAGGTATACGCAGCCGCTGATTATATCACGCTTCACCTTCCGCTTCTTGACTCAACAAGAAATACCATAAACGCAGAAGCTCTTTCACAGATGAAGGACGGCGTTATCATACTGAACTTTGCCCGCGGCGGTCTTGTAAACAACGCTGATATGCTCGCCGCACTTGACAGCGGCAAGGTAAGAAAGTACGTTGTTGACTTTGCCGACAGTGAAACAGTAAACCACGAGGGTATAATAAATATACCGCACCTTGGCGCGTCAACAGAGGAGAGTGAGGATAACTGCGCTATGATGGCAGCCGATGAAATCAAGGACTATCTTGAAAACGGCAACATTACAAACAGCGTAAACTTCCCGAACGTATCAATCCCGAACGACAAGGTTGGACGTCTTACCGTTAAGCACAAGAACCTTCCGTCTGTTATCGCAAAGCTTACAGACGTATTCACAAGCGTAAACATTGCAGACCTTATAAATGGCTCAAAGGGTGAGATTGCTTACACAATCATCAACACTGACCACGAAATAACACAGGAAATAGTTGATAAATTAAACGCAATTCCCGAGGTTATGAAGGTAAGAGTTATAAGATAAGCTTACACATAAAAAATCCCGTTCCGGTTTTGGAACGGGATTTTTTGTTGCCGTGGTTTATTCGGCACCTATAAGTGCAACCTGAGAGGCGCTTAGTGTTTCGTTGAATAACATAAAGTTATCAATAGCGCCGTTTAAAGGTGTATCCCAAGCGTTTACACCGAGATACAGTTTGGTTGTAGCGTCTATGATAGCTGCGATATTTCCGCTGGCTACAAGTGCTTTATCAACGTATATTTTTCCTGCAGCACCGCTTGCGGTAACGGTTATATTGTGCCATACTCCTGTGCTTAAGAAGTTGTTGTCTGCTGCAAACAAGTCATTCCATGAAGCGTTGGCGGGAACATTTCTTGACCACACCATAGGACCGCTTGAAAGCGTTTCCTGCCAGCCCTGAGGACATATTGAGAGCCATTGAGCATTTTCATCAGCACCCTTGAGTGTTGTACCGTCATAGTTTGCAAGGAAAACAAATGGCGTATACTTGGTTGAAGCATTTAATTTTGTGTCAAAGGAAATCGTATAATCATTTCCGTTTGGCTTTACGGGTAATTCCACACCGTATGAACCCTCGCCTGTAAAGGAAATTGCCTTATCGCTTGCGTTGTCCGATGCGCCTGCGACATAAGTCGCGTCTGAAGCGGTGACATTTGCACTTACCGTTGAGCCTGTCAGCGTTCCAACACCGTTGCCGATTGCGTCTGTAAGATTACCGTCAAAGGTAAATTGAGCAGCAGGGGTGGGGAGCGTTATAGTCGGCGTTTCACCACTTGCGGTGGTTGTCTTTATCGTGAGGTCATCAAAGTATACTGCCGAACCTGTGCTGTTCGTAATAGTACCCCAGAAAACAGGGAAGGTACTTATGTAATCGATTGTTTTTGCTGTTCCATCGACTGATATAACGCGCGTGTAAACGTCCTCATTATTTGTGATCGTCATAGTAACGGTATGCCATGAACTGTCTGCAGAAAGTCCGGTATCTGTTGTGCCGGCGTTCACGCTTCCGCTGTTGTTGTCTACGGAACCGGTTGAGTCGTTGTAGTATAGCTTTGCGGCTCCGCTGCCGTTGACAAGCTTAGTCTTAAATTCAGCCGTAACAGTATAACCCTCGGGTATAGCCGGTGTATAAATCGCCATACGTCCGCCGCGTGACGCACTCTGATACTTGCCTGCGTTAAGAACAAGCGCGTTGCCTGTTACACCGCCTGACTGTATTGAAAAGTTCTGTTCGGTTCTGTCCTCGCCGTTTTTGTTACCTATATAGAGTGTTACACCGCTAAGTGCCGTATATGTTTTTGCGCTTGC
>JAFQYK010000161.1 GCA_017406485.1 Clostridia bacterium | reverse complement strand
TTTCGCCATTTACCTCTATGCTGCATAATCCTGAGGCAGACTCTGATGCCATCTTTCGGCAGCCGAGTTCGACCTCGGAGCTGTTCACTGATGTCTCATCTACGCCGACCCAGACATAATATGTCTTGCCCGCCTCCATATACACGCCGTCATAAGCCTGATTTTTAAAGCTTGCCGTTGTTTCAAGATAATGGGTGTTGTTTGCGTTAAGACCGCCTGCGGATTTAAGCGTCATTCCCGTCGTGCCGCCGGAGGGGTAGGCAGTGTAGCCGTAAAGTCCGTCTAATGTGGTGCCGCCCTTGCCGTTTGATTTTAAAGACTCAAACGAGTCATTTTCAATCATCTCTGCATACAGTCCGCCGTCGCCCGAATAGTTTATGTCCTCAAAGAAAAGTCCGTACATTCCCTTTTGAATGTCAACGCCCTTTTCATTCTTAATCTGCAAATTGTAATCGGTATAGTCATCCGCCTTGACCGTTACGTTAAATGCCTTTGTGAGCGTGTGCGCGCCAAAGGTTATTGTGGCAGTGAGCGTTGCTGTCTTTTTACCGCTTGCCGGCTTTGTAACAGTGCCGTCTGCGGTTACAACACCTGCGTCGCTCGTTTCCCATGCGATGGAATAGCCGTCCTCTGCTTCTGTGGCTGAGGGAAGCGTGATATTTTCCTTTACATCAGACAAGTCACCGAGATCAATATCGGGCGCGAAATCAAATATAGCAATATCATCTATAAGACCTGTCGCCCATTCGCCGCCCGGCCAGTTTGCTCTGCCGATATATGTTACAGGGTTAGAACCGAGCATATCTGACAGCTTAAAATTATAAGACTTTTCCGAAACCGCCTCGCCGTCTATATAAAGGGTGGATTTATTTTCATTCACAACAAGTGTTACCTCCTGCCATGCGCCCTGAGCGTAAGAATATGTATTTGAGTCTGTTCTCGTGCCGCTGTTGTGATAGCGTTCAGCCGTCAGCTTTGAGCCGTTGTCTAAAATTCCGAGATAATGCTCCTTCTGATACTCCTGCGTGCTGTCATCCGGCGACGCGTATAGCCACCATGAGGTGGCATTGCCTGCTTTTTTGTGAAAGGTTATGGTTATTTCATCCTTTCCGGCGAGGAGATTTGAACCGTCCGCGTTTGAAAGCGAGAGATAGTTACTTGCGCTGCCGGAAAATTTTGCCGCGTAGGATTTATCATCACTTTCCGCGTATGTAATGTTTCCTGTAAGCGTTGCTTTACCCTTGATTGCGTCTGTGTTTTGATTATTGAAGTTCATGGCGAAAAGCAACTTGTCATTTTCAGCGTCCTCGTCGGGTCTTGTTTCAATTTTTACTCCCGTAATGTCCTCCGAGGTAAGGGCGCGGTCATATACTGCTATATTGTCATAGTACGCGGTTGAAGCCTTGTCCGCTGACCAAGCCGAGAAGCCGAAGCGTATAACCGAAGCATTTACCTCCGCCATTGTGTAGCCTTCAAGCTCGCCCTTAAACACCTTGTTGGCATAAAGCTGCATAAGCCCGTTTTTAACAACCACATCAAAGTGCGCCCATTTGCCCTGTACACTTCCTACGCTGAAAGTATTCTTTATTTCTGTCGAGCTGTTCTTTGCCGAAATCAGAACGCTGTCGGCTACCTTTATGCCGTAGTAGTTAATGCCGGTAGAATTGCTTGAACCGTCGCCTATGTAGAAGTTAAAATAGTTGCCGGTCGTGTTGTTCTTCACATCAAAGGAAACGGTATAATTTTCAAGTAC
>JAFQYK010000160.1 GCA_017406485.1 Clostridia bacterium | reverse complement strand
GGTTGTATAAACTGCGGACGAAGCGCCGCTTCTTTTGTACCGAAAACGCGTTCGTCCACTGGAACATTGTCCGCAGCCATATTGTAAAGCGCCTCCGCTGCCGTCTGCTGTAAGTCCTTCCAGTGCCACCATTTCTTTCCGCTGCCTATAAGCGTGCCGCTGCCTGTTATTGAAATATTCTCACAGCCGTTCGCATATATAAGCGGTGAGTAGTTATAGCACTCCGTACCCTCCCAGCGGGTAAACACCACAGGGAGATAATCGTCGGGGTTATCGGAGAAGATGAGTTTTGCTCCATCCTCTAAGTGAAGATTTATGTTGCTCCTTAAATGTATCTTGCCCGTGTGCCATTCGCCCTTTGGTACAACCACCGTACCGCCGCCCATTTGAGCACATTCATCAATCGCGGATTGGATTGCGTCTTTGTCTGTTTTATTGCCGCTTATATATATGACATTTAATTTTGTTATCGTATTCATAATTTACCTCTTATTCATTATAGAAATCCGCTATGATGTCTGCCGCAGTTTTTCCTACGGCATTGTATGCCGGCTGATTATAGTGGTATAAATCCTTCATATCGTTTATATACGGTTCAAATGTCGCCGCAAGGACAAAATCATTGTCGCTTTCGCAAAGCGCCGTCTGTGCGTCACGGATTATGCCGTAATTTGCGTCCATCGTCTGACTTGCGCCGCTGCGGTTATAGTTGTAATGTCCTATCTGAACCATAAAGCACTTTTCCACGCCGTGAGCCTTAAATTCTGCGAACAAATCCTTTGTATTCTGCGTGTAAACCTCTGCCTTAACCTTATTATCCGCATCACTTTCGCCCTGACACCACACGACAAATATTCTGCCAACAGTTACACCGTTTCTTTCAAGATAATCCTTCGCCTTGTCAAGACGGTTCACCGCGTCGGAGATGTACATTTCCTTCCATTCGTCTGTCGTTGTGCCTCCCACTGCCGCGCTTACCGCAACAAGCTGTCTGCCGGTTTGCTTGTAATACTCATCAACAACGGAGCTTACCATACTTCCTGTATAATTTTCAGGCTTTGTACCTCGTTTTGAAGTACCGTCACTGTTTCTGTCGCAAATACCGCCCACCCAGTCCTCGTTAAGACCGAATGGCTCTGCCACGGCGTAAAGAGAGTGCGGATCGCTTATAGCACGGAACTCAAAGCCGGCATTTACATCACATGCCGTCGCTTCGCTTGCGGAGCCGCGTCCCGCCATATTGCTTTGTCCCGCAAAAACGGCAAGGTCAACGGTTTCGTTTATGGTTTCGGGCAAAGTATCCGCTTTTACCGTTTCTAACACATATTCATCATCGGGATTTAATATCGGTTTCATATTATCACTCCAGTTGAATACCTTTATTTTTTTGCCGCCGCCCAAGGGTCTGTCAAAAGACAATAGCTGCACCTTATTGGAGTTTGCCGCCTTTTTTACCTCACTCAGTACGCCGTTATTATCATACATTGCGGCATATACATTACCGTTTGTGTTAGCTTTCACTCTGACTTCTATTTTATCGTCTGTAGCAGATATTGTATAGTCATTAAATATAGTTTTAGGTGTTTCGCTTACACTGCATATAATTTTGTTGCCCTCTTCATCGGTCTGTGTGAATACATTATTGGTGTTAAGCGATGTTATAAATCCCTGATTGTATAAATCCTGTGCAACAAACGACGCCCATTTCATTGCGCCCGTATAGGAAAGATGTATGTAATCGCTAAGTCCCAAGCCCCATCTGTAAAAGGTCTTGGCTTTATGAATATCGTCCGTGCCGTATAGCATTGTCATATAGTCATAGCTCATACGCGAAAGGTCAACAAAGCCTGCTCCCAAGCTTTCGGCTGTTGACTTTACCGTCATTCCATAGCGGACAGGATAGGTATAGGAGGTGTTTTTGTAGTCTGCCGCAGTAGTGTCAATGGGATTTGGGTAGCTTGATGTGCTGTATTTTGTTTCATCATCACAAGTTGCAGGAGGAGCTACAAAAATCATAGTAATACCTGCCGCTGTCGCTTCATTGTACATCTTGGTCATATACTCCGCCATTTCCGTCTCATTGGAACGCACCCTGTCATTGTAACCGCATTGGCAGAGAATTATGTCGCCTGCCAGTGAGTTATTTATTGCACCGTCCATAGCTGTGTCATAAAGGATTTTTGCATAGTGTCCCGAATTAGCAAGATTTATTATTTCGTATTTTTCCATATCTACAAACTCTGATAATACCTGTCCCCAGCCTGTGCGTGAATATCCCAAATACGGTGTGCTCTTGCCTGCGTAATAATTTGCTACAAGTGAGTCGCCCAAAATAGTTATCTTTGTCTTGCGGTCTATAACATCGGGACATTTCTTTATCGTTATATACGAAATCGGCGCAGTGGGGTATGTTACTGCATTTGCATAGCCGGCGGATTTACTTCCCTGTTCGGTTCGGAGGGTTTTAACATTTATGCTGCCGCCTGTTATACTTACATCGTTTATTATATATTCAAAGCCCTTTGGTGTGCTTCTGCCGACGCCTGACTGCTCGGAATTGTTTACAACCATACCGTCGTTTATGTATATATCCGTTACATTCGTGCCGTTTGCTCTTTTAATTGTAAAATCATATCGTCCGTCCGCTATTTCACCGAGCGCATTTATGTTATCAAGTGTTACTCCTTCCGCCGTGTTAAAAGCAATGTCTGTAAGTTCTGTATAGCTGTAAATTGGCGATATTTCAATATTCTCCGCACCTGTCGCGTCAACAGTCACACTGTCGGCTGCTTCTGTTTCATATTGCTTAATAAGCACGCCGTCCTTTGCAGTGGTTACAAGAAATTTCTCTATATGCTCCCCATATACCATTTTTGAGGTGTCAACCGTTGTGGTATCACCTTCCGCGTCTGCTGTTACATACTGCACAAGCTCGTCAAGCGGCGGACGCTCTATTACCTGAAGCTGTGAGAATTTTATGTTGTCTATGTATGAAAAACGGGATGTGTCCATTTTTGACATTGACACACTCATGCCTGAAATACCTGTATATGTTTCCCTGTCAAAGCTGCCTGTAAAAATCCCTGTTTTTGAGGAGCCTGTTATATATACAGTCGCTGTTCCCTCTTCAAGGTTTATTTCATTCCTAAAATGCGTTGCTGACGCACTCATTCCGTCGCCGTTATACGCTGTCACGCATTCATTAAATGCCGCGCCCTCTGATGTTGCGGCGGATGTGCCTATGTTTATTGAGCCTGTGCTTGACAGTGAATATGGCGAAAAACTGCATTCAATAACACTGCCTGTACCGCTTAATATTGAATAGCGGAATGTCTGTCCGCTGATTTTGCCAAAATTCATATCAAACTCAATATTTATGATATTATCGGCTGTATCGGCAGTGAGAGATGTTTCAAGATTTACCGAGACAGATGCTGCGCCGGTCTTGGCATTAAGCCGTATGTTCTGATTATCACTGACATATTCTGCATTTGTGAGAGTTAGCACATTGTCCGTCGTTTGGCTCTCGGCAGAAAAATCCCAATTATAAAGCGTTACATTTTTCAGCGTTGTTTCATTGTCTGCTGCCAGCGTTATAACTTGTGAAAGGCAAATAACAGCCATTAACAGTAATGATACTATTCTTTTCATAATGATACCTCCGCGACATTGTATTATATCTTGAAAATATTATACCTGAATAATCAATACAAAACCATACAAATATTGACCTCTGTTGAAAATAATCAAACAATTATTACACAAAAAAGAACCACGGTGATTTTACCGTGATTCCTTACCTGATTTTCTGAATTCTCTCGGCGGTACTCCGTATGCTGCTTTAAATACCCTTGCAAGTGTTGCTGTTGTTCCGAAG
>JAFQYK010000159.1 GCA_017406485.1 Clostridia bacterium | reverse complement strand
GTATAAATAGTTCAAGCATTTTAGGTGGATAAATTGCTATTTATATGCGTAGCAAAAAACCGCCCGAGGGCGGTTATTAACCATTTATGTATCAAATACAAAATAATACAGCCTGTCCGTATCAGTATCATACACCGCAAGACTGAAGTTATATGAATATCTGTTAAAAAGCTCACTGTCACTGTCCCTATCTCTTGCTTCACTGTGCCTGTCGTAGAACTTATAAAATCCGTGTTCTATTTTCGGCATATGCGCCTTATTAGCTAAAGTGAGGCCGTATGACCTGCCGTTACGCTCTCCGCCGTACATAATAAGCTCCAAATTCTCAGACAACGGCAGCGGCTCCCAAAGGCTTACAACCTCCAGCGCCTTGTCGCGATTTTTTGAGCAGTCGAATATTCGATATGCCTCACCGTCTCCGTGAAAACCACCGTGATTATCACCGCTTTCTACTTCGTCAAAATAACTGTCATTGATATGAAACCGCATTGAAAGCTCGCTGAATATACAAGAACAAAGCGTTGTTGCAATCAAGCACACAGATATAAGGCTAATGATTTTCTTCATCTGCTTAATCCTCCGTATACTCCAAAATATCCCCGGGCGAACAGTCCAGCTCGCGGCAAATTTCTTCAAGCGTGGTAAAGCGTATTGCGCGCGCTTTGTTATTTTTGAGAATTGAAAGATTTGCGGGAGTTATACCTATACGCTCCGCAAGCTCTGTAAGCCCTATTTTCCGCTTCGCCATCATAACATCAAGATTTATAACTATCGCCATTTCCCTCACCTCATATCGTCAGTGAATTTTCTTCCTTGAACCGTACCGCCGCCGTAAACACCGTCATAAGCGTCAGGCAGAAAAGACCTGCGGTTATAAAAATTACGATTATGACAAACGTTGCAGGAGTGAAAAACAGAAACGCCTTAACAATATACACCGCCGCAATGGCAAAGGACGCGATTGAGATTTTTTTGAGCGACGCTGCATTGTCCATCACAAAAGGGTCATTGTTCGTTATGGTTTTAAAAATGCGCCGCAGCTCGTACATAATATAAACCGACGCCACGCCCGACAAAAAAATCGCGCCTGTCTGAATAATGTACTCTCTGCCCCGAAAGCTGTAGAATTTCGTTCCCCATGGCGTTAAAATACACGCCAGTATTCCGCCGAAAAACATAATGTTTACAAGTATTGCCGTTATTTGTGAAATTTTTGTTTTATACATAGTCAGTCACCTCTTTAGGCTGATTATAGCATTTTATATGCCGTTTGTCAATATGTTTTTATTGTTTTTCGATAATTTTATTTTGATTAACAAAAAGAAATGTTCTGTTAAACAGTTATTTAACTTTTTATATATAAATGTGGTTTTTTGCATAAAAAAGTGTTATACTATGTACATAAGCAAACAGAAAGGACGAACCGATTTGAATAAGCTCGTAAAAATAGCTGCTATGGCAGGTGGCGCGTTTCTTTTGGCGCAAGGCCTGGACAAGCGGCTTGAGGTGACAAACTACATTGTACAATCGGATAAAATACCCCCTTCCTTTGACGGGTATAAAATAGCGCAAATCTCCGATTACCACAACGACACCGTACCGGGAGTTTCGGACGCGGTGCGCGACATTAAGCCCGACCTTATCGTTTCAACCGGCGACCTTGCCGATGACGAGGGCGATTATCTCAGCGCGCTGCACCTTTGCGAAAGAATTGCCAATATCGCGCCGGTGTATGCCGTCACAGGAAATCACGACCTTTGGCGCGGCGATTACAGCGATTTTGAGCGCGATATAAAAAACGCCGGCGTTACAACGCTGCACAATGAGCGCGTTATTCTTGAAGCTGACGGTGAGGGTATTTCGCTTTCGGGTATTGACGACCCGTTTACTCTTAACAGCGCGCGCGCAAGAGAAGCGGTGCGGAATAATCTTTCCAAAATACGCGGTTATGACGGCTATGACATACTTCTGTTTCACCGCGCAAATCTATTTGACTGCATAAAAGATCAGGGTTTTGACCTTGTGCTTGCCGGTCATATGCACGGCGGACAGATACGCTTTCCTTCCGGACGCGGTTTTGTTTCGCCAAAATCCGGCTGGACAGGCAAGCACAGCGTATTTTTTCCGAAATACAGCGGCGGACGGTACAGCGCGGACGGCAGTGAAATGCTCGTAAGCCGCGGATTGGGCAACCCTATGCTTATACCGAGATTTTTTAACCGTCCGGAGCTTACGGTTGTGACACTAAAGCATATTTAATTACAAAGGAGATATACAAATGGAAAACAAAAGACCACTAAAAACAATCTACACCTGCTTCCCCGGCGGCAAGCACAAGGTACTCACAATGAGCTATGACGACGGACGTGAATTTGACCGCCGTCTTATTTCAATTTTTAATAAATACGGCATAAAAGGCACATTCCACTTGAATTCGGGACTAATGGACGTTGACGAAACGCGTATTCAACTTGATGAGGTAAAGGAGCTATATAAGGGACACGAGGTATCGTGCCACACGCTCACTCACCCCACCATTGAGCGTTGTCCGCTTTCGCAGGTTGTGCAGCAGGTTATTGAGGACAGAAAACGCTTAGAGGACGCGTGCGGCTACCCTGTACGCGGCCTTAGCTACCCCAACGGCTCGTACAGCAAGGATATAATCAATCTTCTGCCCGCCTGCGGCATTGAATACAGCCGCGTTGTCGGCAGCACCGATGATTTTAAATTTCCGGACAATTTCCTTGAATGGAAATCGACCTGCCACCACAACCACAACCTTATGGAGAACGCGCAGAGGTTCGCCGACTTACATAAAACGCAGTACCTCTATATGATGTACGTTTGGGGGCACAGCTACGAGTTTGATTATAACGAGGGCGGCAATTCCTTTGAGGCGATTGAGGAATTCTGTAAATTCATAGGTGGCAGAGATGATATTTGGTATGCAACCAATATTGAAATCGTGGACTATATGAACGCGGCTAAAAATCTGAAATTCACCGTCAAGGGTGACAAGGTATACAACCCGAACGCCTGCTCCGTATGGCTGGAGGTTGACAGACAGCATATTGAGGTCAGGGGCGGAGAAACCGTAGAGCTATGACAGAAAAGGAATTGTATCCCCCTATACACGACCTGTTTGAAAAACGCGGCTACAAGGTGAACGCCGAGGTCAAGGACTGCGATATGACGGCCGTTAAGGATGATGAATTCATTATAATTGAGCTCAAGCGCAATATGACCGTTACGCTTTTGGCGCAGGGGCTGAGGCGGCAGAGAACGGGTGCGGATGTGTTTGTTGCGGTGCCTAAGCCGAAGAATTATTCGTTTAATAAGTTCCGTCAGGTGTTTTCGGTTTTAAAAAAGCTGGAGCTTGGTCTTATTTTCGTGTCTCTTCGCGGTGAACATTCGTTTGCGGAAATTGTTTTTGAACCGAAACCATATACTTCTACGTATAAGGATTATAAAAAGAAAAAGGCAATTATGCGCGAAATTGAGGGAAGGACGGTTGATACAAACACCGGCGGCGTTACGGGTACGAAAATTGTCACGGCGTATACGGAAAAGTGTATAAAAATCGCGTGTATACTTGATATGTACGGCGAGCTTAGCCCGAAGCAGATACGTGACTATGGCGGTGCGGATAATACGCAGAGTATACTCAGATTTAATTCATATGGCTGGTTTGAAAAGGTCAGAACCGGCGTTTACCGTATCACTAACGAGGGACGCAAAGGGCTTTTGGAATATCCCGAGCTTGAAAAGTATTATACGGAATTACTTATGAAGGAAAAGAAGTAAATCCGAGTTGATTTACTTCTTTTTTCGTCTGTATTCCTTTGCTTCACGGAGCAGAAACTCACGGTTGTTGAGCTTGGGGTCGATTATGACCGCGTCTATGAGCCGTTTTAAAACATCTCCTATCTCACGCCCCGGGCGGTAACCAAGCCTCAGCAAATCCTTACCGTTTACAACGAGGTGAGATACAAGATACGGCTGACGTTCGGCCAGAATTTCTTTATAAAGCGCATAGGCGTCGTCTATGCGTTTTTTCTTTTCCGGAAAATATATCGGATTTTTCGCCATATTGTCCGCCGACTGCAAAAGCATAAGCTTCTCAAAAAGCGTTTCACCTGTGCGCGCCATCATCCGCTTGACCGCCGGCGGCGACGGTTCAACACGTACGTCGTGGTTTTCCACAAGTATTGCCACATCACGTATAGTGTCATTATCCATTCTGAGCCTGTGCATAAGGTCAATCGCGATTGAAGCGCTTTCACGGTGGTGGCCGTAGAAGTGTATGATACCATTTGCGTCCGTTGATGAGCAAAGCGGCTTGCCCACATCGTGCATAAGCGCCGACCACCTTAAAACAAGGTCAGGCGGCGTATGCTTTGCGGTCTGCATTATATGCTCGCCCACGTCATATATGTGGTACTTATTCTTTTGCGGCTCACCAAAGCACTTGTCAAGCGCGGGCATAATGTATACAAGCAGTCCGCACTCGTGCAGCTTGCGGATATAATCGGGATTGTCCGAAAGCAGGATTTTGTTTATTTCCTCGCGTATACGCTCCGCGCTCACTTTTTTTATGAGCAGCGCGCATTTTTTTATCGCGCGCCAGGTTTTGTCCTCAATCTTAAATGAAAGCGTCGCGCTGAAACGCACAGCGCGCAGCATACGTAAAGCGTCCTCCTTAAACCGCGTCTCCGGGTCTCCCACACAGCGGATAAGGCGTTTCTTTATATCCTCCTGTCCGCCGAAATAATCAAGCACGCCCGTAACCGGCGAATACATCATCGCGTTTATCGTAAAATCACGTCTCTCTGCGTCAATCTTCGGACTTGCGACAAATTTCACACTTTCCGGATGTCTGCCGTCACGGTACGCACCGTCGTGGCGGAAGGTCGTGACCTCGTAACCGGTTTTATTTTGCACAACCGTAACCGTACCGTGCTTTAGCCCCGTGTCAATCGTGCGCGAAAAAATGCGTTTTACCTCCTGCGGAAGCGCGCTCGTTGCAATGTCATAGTCGTGAGGATTTTTTTCCATAAGAATATCGCGTACCGCGCCGCCCGCAACGTACGCCGAAAAACCGCTCTCACTGAGGCGGCTCAAAATCTGTATTACGCTGTCGGGCAATTTGAAATCCATAACGTACTCCTATAAAAAAGTCGCTTTCGCGACTACGCTTCGCTTTTTTGTAATTAGCAAAATTGCTCACGTTGCGAGCAATTTCCTAAAAGACGAAAAAGGGCTGCTGTGCAGCCCCTTTTTATTAACCTTCAACCAATCTCTTTGTGTCTATTGCTATCATCAATTCCTCATTTGTCGGAATTACGAGCGTCTTAACTTTTGCGTCAGCGGCTGAAATATCGACCGTGCCGCGGGTGTTATTCTTATCAGCGTCAATCTTTACGCCCAGGAACTCAAGTCCGTCTACAACGGCAGCTCTCGTGTCAGCGTCATTCTCGCCTACGCCGGCGGTGAATACAACCGCGTCAAGTCCGCCCATAGCCGCAGCGTATGCGCCTACGTACTTCTTAACCTGGTATGCGAACATATCAAGAGCCAATTTTGCTCTCTCGTTGCCCTTTTCCGCAGCAGCGCTAAGGTCACGGAAGTCGGACGAAACACCGGACACGCCCTGTACGCCGCTCTGCTTGTTCATAAGGTTGTCAACGGCCTTTGCATCAAGACCCTTCTGATTGATAAGATACGTTACAACAGCCGGATCCATTGAGCCTGTTCTTGTACCCATCGGCACACCGTCAAGCGGTGTGAAGCCCATTGATGTGTCAACGCACTTACCGCCGTCAACAGCCGAGATTGACGAGCCGTTGCCGAGGTGGCAGGTTACTATCTTCAAATCCTTTGCGTCTTTACCAAGGAACTCTGCAGCCTTCTGCGAAACGTACTTGTGGCTTGTGCCGTGGAAGCCGTACTTTCTTATTCTGTCGTTCTCGTAATACTCATAAGGGAGCGCATACATAAATGCCTTTGAGGGCATCGTCTGATGGAACGCTGTGTCGAATACGCCTACCATCGGAGTATTGGGCATAATCTTCTTGCAAGCCTCG
>JAFQYK010000158.1 GCA_017406485.1 Clostridia bacterium | reverse complement strand
AAGCTTACAACAAATGTAAGCAAGGATGAAAAGGGCGGTACAATGGTTGACTTCTCCGGAAGCATCGGCGTGACGCTGATCTTTATTACCATTGATATTACGCTTGCAAGAATTAAGCAGGGCTGGGGTAAGTACGACACCAACGGTCCAATATTCAAAGCGGGTGAGGTGGAGCTCAGCTCCGTTGACGAGGAGGCGCAGGAACGCGCCGAAAAGGGCTATACAACAAACATAAGACCCACCAAGGTCGGCAACGAACGCGACGGCGATAACGGATGGAATCTCTCCTCAGTGCTGAAAGAGGTCGGCGAGCCAAGAAATATCAAAACAAACACAATGGAGCGTATCGAGCCGCAGGCAGTTCAGCTTAAAAACGGCAATACCTTCGTTGTATACATTTCCGGTGATGAGTCGAAAGGCACTGCAAACGCTGCAACTCTTAAATATATGATAAGAGACAGCGAAACAGGTAACTACAGTCCTAATCCTGCCGAGGAGGTACAGGGTGACGCTGTAGCGGACGCTCTGCCCACGCTTATGTACGATTCCGAAAATGATAAGGTTTATGTAGCGTGGACATCGGCTGACAGCGCGCTTAAAGAACTTGTTGATACAACAGGCAAAACCGGAGATGAACTCGCAGCAGCCAAGGAACAGAATGTTCAAATCACAAAGGATAACCTTAAAACGCTTGAATTATATCTGAGATGCTACGATGTTGCAAATAATAGATGGGGCGATGTAAAGAAGCTTACAGATGATGATTTTGTAAACAGCAATGCAAAGCTTTCGATTGAAAACGGTAATATAGCTGTTTACTACTTCAAGCGTAATCTTGACCGGGTAAATAAAGTTGAAGACTTACTCAGCATGACGCAGAATTACAACACTTGGGCAAAGCAGTTAATCAATCCGACGACTATGGAGGCCGGCGTAATAGGTCAGTACGCAAAAGATGACAACTTCGGACACAAAGCCGGTGAAGACATTAAAGAGCAGCTTCTTTATGCACAGCACCCGACCGCTGTCGATCCGCTTATAATAGACCTCTCAACGGCGACATATACATATAAGTACAGAGATGATGATCCCGAGACTGAGTACGGTTTTGCGACATACACCATTGACAGAGACGGCAGCCTCGAAACCACAGCGGATCACGAGGTATGGCTGCAGATTATAAATGTAACAAACAACAAGACATATTATCCAATTCTTCTTGACTCAGCCACTTCGGGTATGGTAGATTCGGATGTTTCTATGCCGAGCCTTACGAAGCAGGGTGACGATGTGCTTATCTCATGGATTAAGGACGGTTCAAAGTTTAATATGATAAGCGTAAAGGATACCTTAGACGCAATTCGTACAGACTCCCGTCCGGAGAATACGGAAAATATGACAGAGGAACAGCTTAAAGCAGCGATACCTTCATACGATCAAAGTGCGCTCAAGATTTACGCTGACATGAAAGCTGACAATCGTTATTGGTACAGAACCGCCGGCAACCTGGCTTCGACAAGTGTTGGCTCGCCGGAGGGTATAAATGCTTATATAGCGGAAGACAACTTCCCGATTGTAACTAAGGATTTCGGTTCTAACGGAAGAACTGACGCGCTCAGAAAGGACTCGTTACTAGGTAATTATCATCTTATAACAGGCGAAGACGGTAATATTTATCTGTTCTGGGCGGAATCGTCAGATGATCCGGATCAGGCGGCAAGCACGATTTACGCTTCAGCGTTCAACCGCGTAAGCGCAGCGTCTCAGGAAAAGTACGGCACACAGGCAGGCTACGGCTTCTCCGATCCTGTCGTAATCAGCGATCCGGGACTTATGATTGACGAGCTTACGGCTGTTGTAAACGGCAATTTGTCAGCTCTGCTTCTTGCGAATACTTATGAGCGTAAATTTGTGGATAAAGGCCCTCAGGTGGATCCGTTTGAGGACGGTCCGCATAACCTTACAGAGTTTTCTTTTGAACCGTTTAACAGCTTAGAGGTTGTTGATAACGATATAACAATGTACAATGTAGAGGATATCGACACTGCCGCAGTGTATAACACAGCTGAAGCAACTGAGGAGAATGAAAACGACACAGTAACCGATTATACTACTGTAATGGAGGATTATCCGAAGGCCGGTGAAAAGATTATGTTCAACTGGAGCTTAAAGAACACCGGACTTCTTCCGTCAGCAGGTCATACAGTTAAGTTAGAGGTGCTTAACGGTGATGAAGTAATCTACACATTCAATGATAAAAAGGAAGGCGATGGAGAACAGATTTATGCCGGCAATGCCTTAAATTATTCGACTACCAAAACAGAAGACGGTAAGGAAGTTCTGTATACATGGGATGTTAGCGAAGACCTTAACCTTGACAATGTTACTGTCAGATTGACAGTGAATGAACTGGACAAAGACGGACATGAACTTAATGACCCTGTAGTCGTTGAGCGAAAGATTGACAAACAATCAAGTCTGCAGTACCAGGAGCCGTATGCGCCTTCATATTCCGACATACGCTACGAAATAAATGACAAGGTATTTGAAAATGAAAAGATGAAGGGTCTTGATTTTGACATTCTCAATAGCTTTGATTTAAAGTATATTTCAGACTATCTCGATGCTCTGGAGATTGTCATAACAAATCTTTATCCGGAATTAACGCCGGTTTTGTCAAATATAAACGCTAATAATGTATTGGAATATATAGATAAGTATGATTATATCGCTTATGTGCCGGTCAGAAATATAGGTAATTCAGATGCAAAAGTTACCGCGAAGTTTAAGTATGTCAACAGCAAGGGAGAATTAACTGAAGAAATTCTCGGTACCACTCCGGATGAGGTTACCGTTAAACCTACAACGACCGACAGCGATGAGTACACAAATGTTGTTATTCCTATTGATGTTAATAAAGAGCATTTTGACAACTATGGAGTTATCAAAGGCCTCATTGATATATATGAGGATGGCGAAAAAGTCATAGAAAATATCGGAGCTTACATATTTGAGGAAGACAATGTTGATTTTACTCTCGCGAAAGAGAATGAAACAATCAATCTTGACAAGGGGCAAACATATACGTTAGAAACAGAGGCCTTTCCGTTTGACAGCAGAAAGCAGATGGAGTATTGGTCCGACAATACGGATGTAGTAACCGTTAGCGAGGATGGCGTTGTTACCGCGGTAGGCGAAGGCGATGCAATTGTATACGCTATTGAAACCAACGTTGAGCGAAGTCACATGATTTCCTTCCATGTAACGGACACTGAAACTCCTACACCAAAGCCTTCAAGCGGCGGTGGCGGCGGTGGCGGCTCAAGCGCCAAGGTCACTGTCTACAATGGCGGCAAAAACGCGAACGGAAAGATAAGTGTTTCGAAGAACAATCCTGCAAAGGGTGATACTGTAGATGTAACTGTAGTACCGGACGAAGGCTATGAAGTAGATAAGATTATTGTAACTGACAGCAAGGGCAACGAAATCGAGGTTACGAAGAATGACGACGGCACCTACTCCTTCATACAACAGGATGGCAAGGTAACTGTAAAGGCAGAGTATAAGAAAGCCGATGGTACCGATACGGGTAACAATGGTAACGAGGATGACAAAGACTGGTGGTTTAAGGACGTTCCCGAAACAGCGTGGTATTATGCTCCGATTAAAGAAGCGTATGACGCTGAAAGAATGGCAGGAATGAGCGATGACTACTTTGAGCCCGAAACCGACATAACGCGCGGAATGTTCGCATCAGCGATTTATCGCCGTGAAGGCTCGCCCGAAACAGACGCAGTTAACAAGTTTGCTGATGTCAAGGAGGGCAGCTATTACGAAACGGCAATAGCGTGGGCGACGGAAAACGGCATAGTAGCCGGTTATGATGATGCAACCTATGGTCCGGACGATCCGATAACGCGCGAACAGCTTGCGGCAATACTCTGGCGGTACGCGCAGTTTAAAGAGCATGATGTATCAGTAGGAGAAGATACAAATATCTTAGACTACACAGATGCAGGCGATATAAGCGAATATGCTGTTCCGGCAGTACAGTGGGCAGTAGGCGACAGCGTAATAAGCGGATTTGAAGACGGCACAATGCGTCCAAAATCAAACGCAAACCGCGCGCAAATGGCGGTAATACTTAATAAAATATCGGAAATATTCTGATTATCAATCAAGATTGGCATTTACAAAGCTCCGTGGGTATATCTCATGGGGCTTTGCACGATAGAAGCAAAGACACCGATAGTTTCAAAACTTGTCTTTGAAAAATGGATAAACGGCAACGCTTTCAAAGACTATACTAACAGATATGCTCCGCGGCGATATGGGTTATGACGGTATTGTTGTAACGGACGCTATGGAGATGGACGCTATTAAGAAGCATTTTAACAAGACTGACGCAATGATGATACGCCAACAGGCAAGCTGCCGGTGAATATTCCAAGGCTTGAGAACTATAGCTTCACCGGCGAAAACATATATGAGCGCGGTTATGGGCTTGAATACAGCGGCTTGCGCTATCCTGTTAAGGACAACGAAGCGGAATTCGTAAAAAAACAAAATATAAAATTTAAGTGGAAACAAGGAGGATGGTATTATGTGGACAAGGAAATAACCGAATAATGCGTATCTCAATAAGGCAAAGAATATTAAAAAAAGGAGGCTGTCATGAAAGTCAAAAATAGAATTATCAGCGCGGCTCTTGTGCTGGCGATGACGGCAGGTATATTCCCTGCAATGCCCGCCTTTGCGGAGGAGGAAGCTACGCTTATACCTGCCGAACGAGCGGGTATTGAAGGCTTGCCTGAGGGCGGCACCTATTTTACTGCCGGAAACAACGAGGTAAAGGTTGATGAACACGGCAGGTACATACTCACGATTTACCGTGACGGTGATGTGTCAGGTGAGAATTCTGTTCAGCTTAAAACTGTTGATGTGTCGGCAATCTACGGCAAGGATTACATCATTGACGACAACCGCTACACAACAGCAACAAAGCTTACCGAAAGCACAATATTAGAGCGTTTTGCTGACGATGATTACCTGAGGGCTTCTGCGGAGGCAATGAAGGAAATCAAGGAAAAATCGGGACAGCTTGAGGAGGCTGCGGGGGAACAGGCAGAGGAAGCTGAAGCTGAGGATACAAGTGAAGCTGTTGATACCGAGGAAGAAAAAGCTCCAAAGTCAAAAAGCCCGCTTGCCTTGATGAAGGAAGCCCAGACAGGTGAGGAAACGCGCGAAACCTACGAAAGCGAGGACACGGATATAATGCCGGAGCTTGTCGGAGCGGGCTTTGATGTGGCTGACGAAATGGAAACCTCGTCCGAAACCACTATAACCTTTGCGCCGAATGAAACGGAGAAGCAGGTTATATTCAAAATCTTGGACGATAATGAGTCCGAGGGTGAGGAAATGATAAACTTCGTCCTGTCAAACCCCTCCGAGGGCGCAATGGTAACGGAGCCGTTTACAACATCGGTCATTATAAAAGATGATGAGCCGGTTGTCCATCCGCTTATCAGCTTTACGGACGCGGAATATGATGCAGAGGACGGCATGGCGCACATAACCTTAAAGCGCAGCGAGCCGCTTTATTCCTATGTGACCGCACGCGTCAAGACAAAGAGCGGCTCTGCAAAGGCGGGCGAGAACTTTAAAGAGATAAACGCTATGATAGAGTTTCTTCCGCACAGAGATGAAACGAGTTTTGACATCCCCGTGGCGGCAGGTGACAGTGACACGGAATTTACCGTTGAGCTGTTTGACCTAAAGGGCGGCGACGACGGTGAAATAATGAGTGCATCGGTACATATAGACGGCAAAAGCAATCCGGCGGAAAACGGCGGTTTTCAACTTGCGGCCGCACCATCGACTGTCAAGATAAAGGGTGTTGACTTTGAGGTGGATTTCAGCGAGAATTCCAATCTCGGCAGAATATACAGCGAAAGATCACCTAAGGACACTATCGGATACTATAAGATACCGAACGATTTTACTTACGGTCTTAAGACGGGCAGCGGCGATCATGAATCCAAATTTGACGGTGAGGCAGGATATTTAAAGTATCAGAGCGGTAATATGACGCGCCACGGAAGCTCATCCGCCACATACAAATACGATCAGCAGAAATTCCAGGAAATTTTTCTTGATATGAAAACCGACACAAAGGCAGGAAATTCGTGTAAAATGGGCTTTAAGACATCCGTAAACGGCAGTGAAAAGGAGTTTGCATTAAACGGAACGAATGCAAGAGCTGTAAGACCGGAATCGCATGATAATGTAAAGCTTTATTATAAGTCCCAATCTGCGAGCGCCTCCACATCAGAGGAGTATAAGCCCGGAACAGGCGAACAGACGCTGACGGTATTTACGGAGAGAGTTTCAGATGCATTATACCACCCCGAAATTTGGTTCTACGGAGCTATATTTATAAACCGCGAATTTCATATTGCAGTGCAGGAGGCGGAGAAACTCGAATATAAATCAGGCTTTGGCACGGAGAAAAAAGTGCCGGGTATGGTAACGACAAACAAGGAAACGGTGTACAGTGGCGGTACCGTGACCTTCAGCAAGGCGGCGGTGAAGGGCGAGGAGGCCGTTTACGGCGAGCTTATAGGCTACGATATAAAATGCGGCACGGGTACAAATGCCCAGACCTTGAAGCTGCGTCCGGACAGACTCGGAAAAACCTCAATGAACAAAAAGAAATACGGCACCGATTGCTACTATGCAACGACTGATATATTGAGCAGCGACTGCGACACGCTCAATATTACAGACGAGCTTATAAAAGAGATAGACAAAAAAACAGGTTCCGTATCATTGAGCGGCGCGAACTTTGGCTATTATACAAAGCTTACTGTGCAGCCTGTGTTTGAAAAAATACCTGTAAAGGTGACTGTAATCAAGGCAGACGGAAACCTCGGTAAATTTACGGATGGTAAGCTGCTAAAAAGCTCAACAAAGGAGCTGTTCATAGGCGATGTGCTTGATATGGAGGCACAGCCGGTAAGCACGGATGTTCACTACACAGGCTATGCTTATGAGGCATATGTGAACCCGGGCGACACTGCGGTAATTGATTCCGCCGAGGAGAAGAACTATACTGAAAATCCGAGGGTAACGCTTATATACAGAGCGTATAAATTTAAGCCCAATTTTACCGACGCGACCAATCATATCGAAATACGGGCGGACAATGATGTTCTTAAGTATTTTGACATTGCCAATACTGTCGATGGCAACAAAATTGGTGAAAATGCACTGAAGGGAATGACGCTTCTTAAAACCGGCAATGATTCCACTGATATTGAACCGGTTGCGGGCAAGGCATATACGATTGAGCTTACGCCCAAAGCGGGTGTTACACTGCCGGCAAATCAGCGTCCGAGAATAATGAACGCGTACAATGTTGACGAATACGCGGACGGATACAGAATGTCCTTCCTTGCCTCTGCTTCATATCAGAAGAATGTGTTTAAAATATCAATGAGAAAGACGACGGGCGAGTACAAATACTTCTCCCTGAACGGTACGGCGCTTTACCAGAGCGTTGCGATGCTCGACTCTTCCTCGCCTCTTACAAACGAACCGGCTATGCAGAACGCGGTTGTCGCAGGCTCATGGCTCACAAACGCCACAGATAAAAAGGGCAATGCAATTTATAAGACGGAGTTTAAATCGGGTATTACTAATAATGAAGGAAAATTCACGATAGACGGTATCAAGGCGGTACCGGGCGACAGAATTTCCGTGCTTATTACAAACAATAATATTGACCAGATTGTATATCTTACTCTTAACGAGGGCGGCGAGGTCAAGCAAAAGTCCTTTTTAGAGCTTACCGATCCGGAAACTAACAGTTATACAAACGTGACGAAGGATTGTATCGCTGTAGATATGAATACCGTTTCAATGCCTGTAAGAACGTATTACGCGCCGTACATAAGAAAGGTTACACTCAAATACGCGGAGCATCCGCTTACGAATATAACCAACACTATGGAAATAGTCGACGACGACAACGTTATCGCAAGCGCGTATGTGACGGCGAACAAGGCGGATATAAAGCGCGTGGAGTTTT
>JAFQYK010000157.1 GCA_017406485.1 Clostridia bacterium | reverse complement strand
GTTGACTCCATTCTGAAGAACGCCGTATTGAGGTCGCATCCGAATGAAAGTGCGCCGTGGTTTGCAAGCAAAATTGCGTCATAGTCCTGAAGATACGGCTCCAAGGACTCGGGAATTTCCATCGTTGACGGTGTGCCGTACTGAGCGATAGGAACAGCTCCGAGGAAGATAATAGCCTCGGGCATAATGAGCTTGTCAAGCGGAATACCTGCGATAGCAAATGATGTCGCAATCGGAGGATGCGCGTGAACAACAGCCTTTACGTCAGGTCTTGACTGATAAACCTTCAAATGCATCTTGAACTCCGAGGAGGGCTTCCACGGGCCGTTCGACTCCTTCAAATTGCCCTGACCGTCTACCTTACAGATCATATCCGGGGTCATAAAGCCCTTTGACACGCCTGTCGGTGTTACGTAATAGGTATCGGGATCGATCTGAACGGAGAAGTTACCGTCATTTGCGGCAACGAAACCGTCATTGTAGATTCTTCTACCGATTTCGCACAGTTCTTTTTTGATTTCGTAATCAGATTTGAACATATTTCTTTCCTCTTTTCTTTGTTTTTCTTGGTTTTATTTTGTTTTGTCTTTATTATACACCATACCAGCCTTGTTGTAAAGACCATTTTCGTAGGTTTTTACGGCGCTTGAGAGCCTCAGAACCCAAAGGTGTCTTAAAAAAGCTGTATAATAGTATTTTAACACAAGATATGGTTGTTTTCAAGTATTTTCTTTAACATTTTGCACAAAATAATGGATAAATTTTTCGTTTAGCAATTGTTCACAAAATTTGATTTTTCTTTTTGTGGAAAGTGCCTATGCTTGACACGAGGTTATGATTATGATAAAATTTTAAAAACAAATATTACTGCCACCGGGTAGTGAATGTCAGACATTCGTTTGCATATCGTTAGGTCTTAGAAGATATGCTGCGGATGTCATTTTTAATAGGAGATAATTATGCTTTCATCATTTAAAAACTTATCAAAATTTGAGCTTATACTGTGGCTTTCGTCTGTCATTATTATTACGCTGTCGTGTGTGTTTATCGGGAAGGATATACTCACAATGATTGCGTCGCTTGTCGGAGTTACGGCGCTTATATTTGTCGCAAAGGGCGATGTTTTAGGTCAAATTCTTACAATGGCGTTTGCTGTTCTATACACAATAATTTCTTATAAATATCACTATTGGGGTGAGATGATTACCTACGCCGGAATGACACTGCCGACAGCCGGCGCGGCTGTGGTGACGTGGCTTAGAAATCCATACGCAAAGCACGAGGTCAAAATAAGCCCGCTGACAAAAACAAAAACAGCGGCAGTCTTATTTTTGACCGCCGCCGTTACCGCGATATTCTATTTTATTTTAAATGCGCTCGATACGCCGAATATCCTCTTTTCAACTATTTCAGTCGCAACAAGCTTTTCCGCCGCGTTTTTGGTTGTGCTCAGAAATCCCCTCTACGCCGTCTGCTACGCGGCGAATGATTTAGTTCTTATCGTGCTGTGGACGCTTGCGACTATGACGGATATATCATACTTTGCAATGATAATCTGCTTCGTGATTTTCTTTGTCAACGATATTTACGGATTTGCGAATTGGCGTAAAATGGCGAAAAGGCAGTTTACAGAGGAATATAAAAAAATATAAATGTTTTTTACAGACGTATTGACGGCTGCCGTTTTTCCTTGCGTGAAGCAAAGTAAAGTCCAAGCGGGGACTGCCATCGCGCGTCAGATAACCCTTACGGGGTTAGGCTTGGAAAGGGGCGTAGGCGCCCTTTCCAATGGTTTTTGGTACTTTTGTCCACACAAAAGTACAATTAAACACCAACTTATCTTTCATCTAACGCTTTATATTCCTTATGCTCCGCCACGGGTTTGTATGCGGGGCGGATAATTTTACCGGGATTCACCAGCTCCTCTATCCTATGTGCGCTCCAGCCGGAAATTCTTGCTATCGCGAACATCGGCGTGTACAGCTCCATCGGTATGCCGAGCATACTGTATACAAAGCCGGAATAAAAGTCAACGTTCGCGCTTACACCCTTGTAAATCTTTCTTTCCGCCGCTATAACCTCAGGCGCAAGCCGTTCAACGCGTGAATAGAAATCAAACTCCTCTTCCCTGCCCTTTTCCTTTGACAGCTTTTCAACAAAGCCCTTAAACGCGTTTGCTCTCGGATCGGACAGCGAGTAAACAGCGTGACCCATTCCGTAAATAAGACCGCTTCTGTCAAACGCCTTTTTGTTCAGTATATCAGAAAGATACTGTTCTATTTCCTTATCGTCCTGCCAATTTTTAACCGCGCTTTTCATATTCTCAAACATCTGCGTTACCTTTATATTCGCGCCGCCGTGACGCGGCCCCTTTAATGCGCCCAAGGACGCGGCAACGGCAGAATATGTGTCTGTGCCGGACGAGGTTACGACGTGTGTGGTAAACGTTGAATTGTTACCGCCGCCATGCTCCGCGTGGAGGATAAGCGCAAGGTCAAGTATCTTCGCTTCAAGCGGCGTGTATTGGCTGTCAGAGCGGAGCATATGCAAAATATTTTCCGCCGCCGATAAGTCCTCCTTTGGCGCGTGAACAATAAAGCTGTCGTGCTCGTGGTAGTATTTAAACGCCTGATACCCATAGACCGCCAGCATAGGAAACTGCGCGATAAGCTGCAGGCATTGACGCAGCACATTTGAGAGCGTTATATCGTCCGCCCTGTCATCATACGCGTACATCGTAAGAACGCTCCTCGACAGTGCGTTCATCATATCGCGGCTCGGCGCCTGCATAATAATGTCGCGCACAAAGGATGGCGGTATTGTCCGCAGGTGCGCCAGTGTTTGTTTGAATAAATCAAGCTGCTGTTTGTTCGGCAGCTCACCAAACATCAGCAGATATGTAACCTCCTCAAAACCGAAGCGGTCATCCTTTATAAAGCCGTTTATCAAATCCTCGACATTATAACCGTGGTAGTAAAGCACACCTTCGCACGGCTTCGAGGTGCCGTCCGGCAGCGTGTCATATGCGTGTATTTCACTGATTTCGGTAAGACCTGTTAAAACGCCTTTTCCGTTTATATCCCTCAGCCCCCTTTTCACATCATATTTTTTGTAAAGCTCAGGGTCAATCTTTTTATTTCTCTTGCAGATTTCCAAAAGATGCAGCATTTCGGGGGTGACTTCCACGGGAATTATTTTCTCGCTCATATTTTTCCTCCGTTTCTCAGGCAGGTATTTATGTGTATACTACTATTCTATGCAGCCCGATTTCTAAAATTGCCTATTTTATATATTGTACCAAATAAAAGTGTCAGGAGCGTTAAAATTATATGAACATATTGTGAATTATTAAAAGTTGTGGTATAATTAAAAAGGATGAAAGTGATACGCATTCATCCCCTGTAGTTGGGTATGGCTGGGCGGTTGTTCTGACTTACGGGGAAAGGAACTAAAGTATTATGAGTGAATTTACTTTTATTT
>JAFQYK010000156.1 GCA_017406485.1 Clostridia bacterium | reverse complement strand
TTGAAGGTTGGTATGATAATGCAGCATATAACGGAGATGCAATTACATCAATCGCAAAAGGCTCAACAGGCAACAAAACCTTCTACGCTAAGTGGTCAAAAGAAGATACAAGCATAAGCTACACAGTAGTGCCGGAACTTGTCAGTGATAGCGACACATCTGAGGGAACAACGGTGCTTGCTTCGGGTACAGTCGATGAAGGCCCTGCAAGCGTAACAGTAACAGGATTGCCGAATGTTGTAAAATAGGCTGACCAATATTATATTCTCAGCACAGACGCGAGTGAAACCTTCCAAAGAACGCTTGACCTTACCGGCGATAAGGAACAGAAACTTAAAGTAAGATACACGCTTGATGAAACAATTATAGCGTACACAGAACTTGAGAATTTAGAACTTGGAGACGAAACCACGAGTGAGACATCATCAGGTGGTAAGTATGGCTATGTTCATTCTGACGGCGGAACAAAGATAATAGCTTCAGGAATTGCCGCAGGCACATATTCTTATACTGTGTCAGTCAGCGGTAAAAATGCAGCAGGAGCCTCGTGGAGATTTTATTTAAGCAGTACGGAAGTCAATACATGGAAGAATGACAACCCAACATATCCGTATTCATTTACGGGCAATGTGACGATAAGTTCTGACGGGCAGTTGAAAATTGCGCCATATAAAAAAGACAGCACATTATACAATTCGGTTGATATTGACTACATCATAGTCCGAGATCCAAACACTGTAACTGACTATACCGTAAAGGCAGTAACGCCCGAAGGCGCAGCAATAGCTGAAATAACAACCGGCATAACCAAAACAGCCTCGGCTGTATCAGGGCTTCCGGAGGTTGTGCAGGACAGCAATAATAAGTATTATCGCATAAGCGATAACCTTGTTGCGGAAAACAGCCATACAAAAAATATCACGAAAAAGCTTACAGCCGGTGATACGATAAATGTTGAATATACGCTTGATGAGAATATAGTGTATTTTGTTGAGGGCGAGAGCTTCACAAGCAAAAAGAACTTTAGTGATACGATAATTGCAAAATCAACAATGTCGGGTGGAAACTCCGCAGCATCAACGGCGGATTATACATTAAACGGAGGTGCAGCGTTTGATGCAGGTAATTACAATTTTGAGGCTTATGTAGTAAACAGACCTAATAAAAGAATAGGGGTTCAGGCTGTTGATATTAGTTATGCAAATGTTGTAAGCAAAGCGGCTGATACATTCCCCGAAGGATTTACTGATAGCACCTCATACGGTATGTATACAACCAATTTTACACTGTCAAAATCAACAAAGCTTATTCTTAAGCAAACAAACAAAGAAACAGCAGAATTTGACTATATCATAATTAGTAAGGTGACAGAATAACAAAGTAACAAGTTAATATTCATATATAAAAGTCGAGTGTGTCAAGTCAAATGGCAAACTCGGCTTTTATATCGCTCGCAAATGCGAAAAATGTAGTATTTTGGGGCACGAAAGTCATGGGAATTTTTTCCAAACCAGTACGGTTATTTGTAGTTTGAGTGATATAATTTTGAGTGGAAGGAGGGGTGACTGCTGTGAAGGATAGATTATCCTATATTGAACGACGGCACAATATACTCGAATATTTAGAGAGTGCTAAAGTAACAACACGAAAAGAGTTGGCTAAAAAATTCAATGTATCATCTGAAACAATCAGAAAAGATATTGACTATCTCACAGGCATTGCACCCATTTATACAAAACAGGGAAATAAGGGTGGTGTGTTCATTTATCCTGAATTTCATTATGACAGAAAATATCTGACAGATGATGAAAAAGCCTTGCTTAAAGCGATATCAAAACAAGTAAGCGTTAAGGAAAGAAAAATCATCAACGGAATTATATTTAGATTTTCAAAAGAAGCTGTTTTGGGCATTTAATCCTTTCATCTCACAAAGAAAGCACAGAAGATAACGCTGATGCAGCATAAAGAGCAAACGGATACATTCCAATATGGACGAGCTGCGACGGGTGCGCCAAGACGCTATTTATAGCTTCTACCTATGCAATAGCATATCGTAATGACATATA
>JAFQYK010000155.1 GCA_017406485.1 Clostridia bacterium | reverse complement strand
TCTCGCACGCCGTTTCGGTACTTTCAGACGCGGCGGCGGAAGCAAAATGGGTAAAATCACCGCGCATCATATACGAGCTTGCGCTAATAAAAATATCGCGCCCCGAATTTGACAATTCGCCCGAAGCCTTAATGGACAGGCTCACAAGCCTTGAAAACAAGGTATCAGCCGGCGCAGTGGCGGACACGTCCGCTATTGACGACAGGCTTGCGCGTCTTGAAGAAAAGGTCAAAAACGGCATTAAGGTTACAGCCGGACCGGCAGAGGTCAAAGAGGTGAAACCAAAGGAAGACAAAAAGGTCTCCGCAAGGCTGTACAGTCCGATACCCGAATATGAGCTTACTCCCGACCATCCGCTTGTCAAGGCGGCGCGCAACTGGGACAACATATCGCGCACAATGATACGCGCCGCGGGGTATCTGACAGGTGTTCTGATGAACAGAAACATCACGATTGACAAGGACGGAGTAATCCTTATTTTTAAACAGGGCGAAACGGGCACGTACAACATAGCCGCAAGCTATAAGGATAAGCTTACGCAGACCTTCAGACGCGCCAGCGGCACCGAATATTCGGTAAAGGTAGCATACGACAAAGAACTGCCCGACGATTTGCCGGACGTATGGAGCATACAAGCCGCGCCGGAACCCGCAACGGATGAACAGCCGGAAAATGAACCGGAGGGCGATCCGCTTGACGCGCTGGCGCGAAACTTTGGCGAGATAGTTGAAAACGCCGACGAGAGTGAATTTGTTGACTACTCGTCCGAAGATGACAATTTTGAGCAGTCCTCGTTTGATGACAATGACGACGACGAAGAGGAGTTTCTCGAAGAGAACGAGCTAAACACCGACGACGAGGACGATGTATAACACAAAAAATATATTTAAGAAAGAGGTATAAAAAATGGGAAAGTATAAGGGATTTGCAGGCGCAGGTATGAACCAGTCGAGAAATGTATCAAACGTGGTTAAGCAGGCGCAGAAGATGCAGGAGGAAATGGAAAAGGTACAGTCTGAGATTGAGGAAAAGACTGTTGAGGCTACAGCCGGCGGCGGTATGGTAACGGTAACCGCAAACGGCAAGAAGGAAATCCTTTCGCTCAAAATCAACCCCGAAGCGGTAGATCCCGAGGACGTTGAAACGCTTGAGGATCTTGTTATGGTAGCGGTAAACGACGCTATAAAGAAGGCAGAGGATATGATGGCAGAGGGAATGAGCGCTATAACAGGCGGTCTCAACATCCCCGGACTTTTCTAAGGCAATGCACGCGACAGCTATAGAAAATCTGATAGAGAAATTCGAGGGCTTACCGGGCATAGGCAGAAAGAGCGCGGAGAGGATTGCGTTTCATATTTTGGAGCATATGACAAAGGACGACGCGCAAGCAATGGCACACTGTATAACTGAGGCAAAGGAAAAGATACAGCTTTGCCCGACGTGTCAAAATCTTACCGACACAGCACCGTGTAAAATCTGCTCGTCACCTAAGCGTGACAAGAGCGTAATATGCGTGGTGGAAAGTCCGGAGGATGTTTCAGCTATAGAAGCGACCAATGAATACGGCGGACTTTATCACGTTCTCCACGGCGCGCTGTCGCCGATGGACGGCATAACGCCCGACGATATAAAAATAAACGAGCTGCTGCTCCGCCTTGCAAACGGTGAGGTCAAAGAGGTTATAATGGCGACCAACCCCACCGTAAACGGCACAGCGACGGCTGTATATATTTCAAAACTGCTCTCGCCGTTTGAAGTAAAGGTGACGCGGATAGCGCACGGTATACCGATAGGCTCGGACCTTGAGTATGCCGACAAGATAACGCTTATAAAGGCCTTAGAGGGAAGACAGAGTATGTAATTTTAAAAGGAGGAATGTGTGATGCCGATAAAAATACCCGACCGATTGCCGGCAACGAGCCAGCTTCGCAAGGAAAACATATTTGTAATGAGCGAAAAAAAAGCTATGCATCAGGACATTCGTCCGCTGAAAATTGTGTTGGTAAATCTGATGCCGACCAAGATTACAACGGAAACGCAGCTGCTTAGGCTGCTTTCAAATTCACCGCTGCAGGTTGAGGTTGATCTCTTGCAGATGGATTCACATAAGTC
>JAFQYK010000154.1 GCA_017406485.1 Clostridia bacterium | reverse complement strand
GGACAGCCCTCGGATTTGTTACCTCCATCGTCTTTCCGACAATCGTATTTGGCTCGCCGACAGGCTTAAGCACGGATTGCAGGCTTGCACCGCCTGTCTCCGGCTCATACTCGCCTCCGCCTATGTCAAACGGCGCAAGATATGTATATGACTGCTTCTCTTCACCGTCCTCGCTCAAAAGTTTAGGTCCTGACGTTATCGGGCCGTTTGTATTAAATACGCCCCAGCCCTGCTTAACTCTTCCGAGCTGGAATTCAATATTTACAATAACAAGACTCACACCGATACCGCCCGAAAAGTCGATCATAAAGCCGCCGGGTTTATTCTTTCCGTTTTGCTCGTTTGTGAAGGTAAACCGTCCTATAAGGCTCAGCTTAAGTGTTCCGTGAACATCCAAAACACCGCAATACCCTACACCCGGTTGTATTTTTACGCTAAGACCGATCTGCATCCACGGCGTGGCATCCTTGTTCTTAAATCTTCCGCTTAAAAGGTTTTCCATTTCGTCGACCTCTGCTGCGGTTATTATCTTTGCCGCCTTATCTGTCGAGTCGTAATTGAGCCATGCCCCGTCAACCTGAAGCGATACGCTTCCCTGGAAGTTAAGGAACAGCGGTACGCCCATAACAACCCAGTAGGTAACCTTCTTTACGCTGACGGTACCCGCCACGAGATATTCTCCTCCTATAAAGACGTGCTCGCCGGCATTTATATCATACGCATACAAAAGCTGCATCATAATTCTCACGCTGAAGGTGATCTTCCAATCCTTGTTCATTTCGTTGAGGTTCTTCTTGTAGGCATCCTGCTCATAAAGATCTCTTGCAAGAGCTTCCTTTTCGTTATCGGTTAAGTTGCGGCCGAGCTTTTCACCCTTTTCCTGTATCTTCTTGTCATACGCGCCCGCAAGATTATTCTGCATATTTCCGTGCGCTGCATCAGGATCAAAGTTCGTCATCAGCTCATTGACAATCTGCGCATTGTCCTTCGTAGCTTCGCCGCTTTGACCTTTACGCAGGTCGTCAAGATCGCTCTTGCCGGGAAGACTCCACTTACCGTCCTCGCCCTTCGCTTTTTTAAGCTTCGCGACATCAACCGATATACCGAGTGTTCTCACATAAGCGGAGGTACCTGTATTCTTGGGGTCGGCGTAGGTTGTTTTCCACATAATTCCGCCGCTGTCAAATTCCGAGGCAACATCGCCCAAAAGCGGAAGCTCGCCCAAACCGCTTATACTGGTGTTCATCGTCTGCCAGGGTATATCCTTTAAGGGCGTAAAGAAGGTTACTCCCACATTAAGCACCGGATATGTAAGATAGCTGTCATTGCTGTTCTTTTCGTTGCTTATAATGCGTACATAGATCTTATCGCCGTCCTCAATATCTCCCGACGGTATGGACGCGCTGCAAAGTCCGCTGCCGCCGTCGGGCTTTTCGGTGCGGTAAATATATGACGGCTCCTCATCCTTCTGTGACTCATCCGAGGTTTTCACATCTAAATCATCATCATAGACCGCCTCGAATTTATTGCCCTTGAATACTCCCTTTCTGTTAAACAGCAAAAACTCCACGCGCTTTATATCCGCCTTGTTCGCCGTCACATACGCGCTTGCGATAATGTTGTCGTCGTCGACTATTTCCATAGTGTTGGTTATATTCGTAAGCGGATGCTCCGCGTATTTGAGCGTAACCTTTCTTATGTACGGCGCGTAATACGTTCTTACAGGCATTGAAACGGTATTCATATCTACCGCGATACAATCCTTCGTCACGTTTGTATAACGGTTATTTTCCGGATCGGTAAGCTCTAAAAAGGACTTTTGCTTGACCTCGCCGCCCTCGTTAAGAGTAAGATATACGATCTGGTCAATATTATTGTTTGTAATAAGCACGGAAATTCTGTCGCCCGGTACCGCCTTGATACCGTC
>JAFQYK010000153.1 GCA_017406485.1 Clostridia bacterium | reverse complement strand
TTAGCATTTGTGACGTATATTTCGGTATCGGTATCGGCTTTTATAGTGTCATAAAGGTAATCAAGAATGTTTTTGAGCGTGTTTTCCTTTATAAGATTTTGCGCGTTAACTCTGATTTCCTCAATATCATCTTTTGTAATATCCGCCGTTTTTTTGCCGTGAAGCTTCTTGTTTATAATCTGCGACAGTCTTTCGCACGCTTCACGGTTTAAATTCGCGTTTACCGTGCCGCTCCGTACTCTTTTCGTAACGACTATTACCATTACCGTATGTGGTTCGACGGACACAAGGTCGATTTTGTTTATTTTGCTGTCCTCGTCCTTCGGCGCAGAAATGATTGTCGTGTACTCGGTGAGATTTGAAGCTATTGCGCCGGTGTAGCGTATCAGCTTTTCAAGCTGGCTCACGCGCGCTTCAAGCAAATTCTGAAGCTGTGCTATCTGCTCCATACCTATCTTGTAATTCTGCATCAGAGAATTTACATAGAAGCGGTAGCCCTCGTCAGACGGAACTCGTCCGGCGGAGGTGTGCGGCTGGATCAGGTATCCCATTTCCTCAAGGTCTGCCATTTCATTTCGGATTGTCGCACTCGATAGCTTTAAATCCTCTTTTTTTGAAATCGCCCTTGAACCTACCGGCTCAGCCGTGCCGATGTATTCGTCTATGATTGCCTGCAGGATTTTCTTTTTTCGGTCATTGAGTTCCAATTTAATCATCCCTCCAAGCAATTTCTTTGTTAGCACTCAACATCTTCGAGTGCTAACAAGTATAAGATACCACTATTATATGGAAAAGTCAAGCGGTTGATACTCATTTTAACAAATTGTTCATAAATAAAATGATTTTGACAATAAAAAAACGCCCGCAGGCGTTTTATACAAATTCGCAAAGCACCGAGTTTGACACATCTATCCCCTTGCGCGTAAGGCTGTATCGGTCACCGTCTTTTTTAATAAGACCGAGGTTCATAAATTTTATAAGCTCAAAGCCATAGATATTTTCTATATCTTCGCCAAAAAGCTGCCTGAATTTTTCCGCGCTTATGCCCTTATTCATACGAAGTCCTGTTATTATGAATTCCGATATTTTGTCTTTTTGTGTCAGCGGTATTGTCTGCTTTTCGCTACCGCTAAGGTATTCTTCTAAATTATCCGTGTTATACGCGCGGCTTTCGCCGTCAAAAGAATGCGCCGCTACGCCAAGACCGATGTACGGCTCGAACGTCCAGTATTTTATGTTGTGGCGGCACTCATAGCCTTTCTTTGCAAAATTTGATATTTCGTATTGGTTAAAGCCGTTTCGGGTAAGAAAATCAATCGTATATGAGTACATTTCCCTGTCCTCGTCCTCGGTTGGCAATGCCAGCGTGCCTTTACTGTATTCCTTTTCAAGCGGCGTTCCGTCCTCTATTATAAGGCTGTATGCGCTTATGTGGGTTACCGGCAGGCTTACGGCGGTTTTTAGCGTGTTTTTGAGGCTATCCATAGTCTGGCTCGGAAGCGCGGTCATAAGGTCAAGATTTATATTGTTAAAGCCTGTTTTTTTTAAGCTTAATATCGTGTTGTATGCTGTTTCGGCGTCGTGTATTCTTCCTATTTTTTTAAGCTCCGCGTCATTGAACGACTGTACACCGACGCTTATACGGTTTATGCCGCCTTCAAGCATTGCGGTCATTTTCGCTTCATCAAGCGTGCCGGGGTTGGCTTCGGTGGTAAATTCGCAGTCCTTGGCTATGTCGAAGTTGTCAAAGACCGCTTTTGTAAGGCGGCTGATTTGATTAGGTTTCAGTATTGATGGCGTGCCGCCGCCTATAAAGATTGTGTCCGCCTTTTCGCCTGTGCAGAGCGCCATTTCATTTTCAAGCGCGTCAAGATATGCGTCCGTAAGCCGCTCCTTATCCGCGAATGATACAAAGTCGCAGTAAGCGCATTTTTGTTTGCAGAATGGTATGTGAATGTATACTCCGTTCATCTTTTTCTCCGTGAAAAAAGCTCCGGTATACGGAGCTTTTTGTATTAGTCTTTTTTGTCGTCTTTTTTGTCGTCAGCCTGATTTTCTTCTGTTGAACCGATTTTGAATTCAAGCTCGATTTCCTCGTGACAATTCGGGCATATGATTTCGCTGTCATCATCAATCATATCGAAGTCAATCATAACATCCTCACCGCAGTTGGGACACTCGATTTCAAAATAATCCCCGCCGCCGTCAAGCTCGTCGTCATAATCCTCCGCAAAATCATCCTTATACGAATCTTTATCGTCGTATCTGTTAATGTCCTCGTCACCGTAAAGGTCATCGGCTATGGCTAAAAGGCTTTCGTCAAGCTCGTCCTGAATGTCCTCAATGTCACAAACGCGGTCTTCAAGCTCAACAATCGTATCCGCCATCTCACTTAAAACGTCAATCAGCTTCGTAATCAGCTTGCCCTCATCACTCTTTGGACTGATGTCAAGTCCTTCCGCATAGCCCTTCAGGTAGGCAACCTTCTTAATTAAATTTTCCATAATATACCTCTATCTCTGTATAATCTTAAATGATAGGGTTCTGAGGAAAAAGCTCTAAGCAGGTCGCTTCAAAACGAGGCGCTGTCGTACTCAATGTACTTCAAGCCTCGGTTTGTGGCGAGATGCAACGAGATTTTTTCTCAGGTTCTCCATATTATTTTACACGCTCCATATACTCGCCCGTTCTCGTGTCTACACGAATCATTTCGTTTACATCAATAAACAAGGGAACGTTTATAACTGCGCCTGTTTCAAGAGTTGCCGGCTTCATTGCGTTTGTTGATGTGTTACCTGCAAAGCCCGGCTCGGTTTCCGTTACCTGAAGCTCAACGAATGTCGGCGGCTCAACGCCGAATATATTGCCCTTGTAGGACATTATCTTACATACGTCATTCTCCTTAACGAACTTCATCTCGTTCTCAATCTCGCTCTTTGCAATGTCTATCATATCGTAGGTTTCATTGTCCATAAAGTGATAGAAATCGTCGTCGCCGTATGAGTATGACATATCCTTTCTGTCGATATGCGCTTCCTCAAACTTCTCTGTCGGTCTGAAGGTCTTTTCAACAACACCGCCGTTTATAACGTTCTTGAGCTT
>JAFQYK010000152.1 GCA_017406485.1 Clostridia bacterium | reverse complement strand
GGCAATGATGGCGCCGACGGAAATCCTCGCCACGCAGCACGCCGAAACGCTTGCTCAGTTTTTCAAGGGTATGAATATAAACGTTGTAATGCTTACAGGCAGTATGAAGGCAAAGGATAAGCGGATTGCGTATGATATGATTGCGACAGGCGCGGCGGACGTTATAGTCGGCACACACGCTATAATACAGGAGGCGGTTGAGTATAATGACCTTGCGCTTGTCGTGGCGGACGAGCAGCACCGTTTCGGCGTGGAGCAGCGCGCAAAACTCGCCGCAAAGGGAAACAATCCGCATATGCTCATAATGTCCGCAACGCCTATACCGCGCACGCTTGCACTTATCCTTTACGGCGACCTTGATATTTCAATCATAGACGAGCTGCCGCCGGGCAGAAAGCCGGTAAAGACTTACGCGGTGGGCGAGAATATGCGACAGAGGATATTTGCGTTCCTTGAAAAGAATGTAAATGATGGTATGCAGGCATACGTTGTATGTCCTTTGATTGAGGAAACGGAAAAAAGCGACCTTCAAAACGCAGAAGCGTTAGCCGAAAAGCTGCAGAGTGTATTCCCTAATTTTAAGGTCGGACTTATGCACGGCAGAATGAAGCCAAAGCTAAAGGAAGAAATAATGGATGAATTTGTGCGCGGTGAAATAAAAATCCTCGTCTCCACGACTGTAATTGAGGTTGGCGTGAATGTGCCGAACGCGAATATAATGGTTATTGAAAACGCGGAGCGGTTTGGTTTGTCGCAGCTTCATCAGCTTCGCGGACGCGTAGGACGCGGCGGCGATCAGGCGTACTGTATCTTGTTCGCTCACGGCAATAATGAGGTCACAAAAAAGCGTATGGAAACAATGACAATTTCAAACGACGGCTTTTATATAAGCGAGCAGGATTTAAAATTGCGCGGCCCCGGCGACTTTTTCGGTACGCGTCAGCACGGTCTGCCGGAAATGAAGATTGCGAATTTGTTTGAGGACAGGGATATTTTAGCCGTTTCACAAATGGCGGCAAAAAAAATCCTTGAAGAAGATCCGGATTTGTCGGGCGGAAAATATAAGGGGCTGAAAAAGCGCGCCGACAAAATAATAGCAAGCGGAATTGTGATGAATTAGCCTGACAGAAATTACCTGTTTAGAAATCTTAATTTTACATAAATTATTATTGAGTAAAGCACTCAACAAAATTTATTTAAAAGGAGATTGTAAAAATGGCTAAGTCAAGAAATTCAAGAACAGCAGGACTTGAGAACTTCAAAATGGAAGCAGCAAGAGAGGTTGGCGTAACACTCGGTAACGGCTACAACGGAGACCTTACTTCAAAGCAGGCTGGTTCAATAGGCGGTCAGATGGTAAAAAAGATGATCGAAAGCTACGAGAACCAGAACAGATAAGCAAATAAAGTTATAAAAAAAGAAGCGGGAAAGGTATAGACCTTTCCTGCTTCTTTACGTTAATTTAAAATATCATCGATAGCGTCAAGTTCGTCCTGAGTGAAGTCAAGGTTATTTAGTGACGCAACATTTTCTATAATCTGCGCCGGTCTTGACGCGCCTAAAAGCACGCTTGTGAGCTTACCGCCGCGCAAATTCCACGCGCACGCCATCTGAGCGAGCGACTGACCGCGGTTTTCCGCAATAGCGTTAAGGCTGACAATTTTCTCAATTTTCTCAGCCGTAATACCGTCCTTTGTTAAAAACGGCGAGCTTTTAGCGGCTCTTGAATCGGACGGAATACCGTTTATGTACTTATTTGTAAGAAGTCCCTGCGCGAGCGGGCAGAACGAGATAGAACCCATTCCTTCCTCCTTAAGAACATCCTGCAGGCCGTCCTCAATCCAACGCTCGAACATATTGTAGCGCGGCTGATGGATAACGAGCGGAGTACCCAGGTCCTTCATAATTTCTGCCATTTCCTCTGTCTGCTCCGCACTGTAGTTTGATACGCCTACATAAAGCGCCTTGCCGCTTCTTACAATCTGATCAAGAGCGCGAGCTGTTTCCTCCATAGGAGTTTCGGGGTCGGGGCGGTGGTGATAGAAAATATCCACATAGTCAAGGCCCATACGCTTTAAACTCTGGTCAAGACTTGCGATAAGGTACTTTCTTGAACCGTGGTCGCCATAGGGGCCGGGCCACATTCCGTAGCCTGCCTTGGTGGAAACGATTATCTCGTCGCGGTACGGCTTAAACTCATTCTTCAGAACCTTGCCGAAATTCTCCTCCGCGCTGCCGGGATACGGACCATAGTTATTTGCAAGGTCGAAGTGCGTTATTCCGAGGTCAAAAGCGGTCGTGAGCATATTAACCATATTGTCATAGTTATCGCCGCTGCCGAAGTTGTGCCAAAGACCCAAAGAAAACGCGCTGAGCATAAGGCCGCTGTTTCCGCAGCGGTTGTATTTCATAGTGTCGTAACGTTTTTCATCTGCAATGTACATAATAATCAGCCATCCTTTCACTTCGTTCAAGGACTTGCGAGCTTTGCACAGCAAAGCCGCAAGGATGCGAAAGAACTTCGTTCTTTCACACTATATCTCCTTTTTTGTGTTATTCTAATTATATATCCAAGGAAAAAATGTGTCAATGGTTTTTATCACTTTTGTTTGGGCAAAATAAATATGTAACAACTATAATTTGACAATCCGCTGTAATTAGAGTACAATATAACCAATAGAAAATAAAGGAGAATATGAATGGAAACGGTCAAGATAAATGAAAATATAACCCTCTGCTATATACCTATGCAGAAATTAAAAACCACAAATATCGGTATATATATTCACCGCCCTTTGTGTGAGGGTGAGGTGTCGGAGAATGCGGTTTTGCCTTTTGTTTTAAAGCGCGGCTGCAGTCTTTGCCCCGACAGCGAAGATATAGCAAAGTACCTGGAAAACCTCTACGGCGCTTCGTTTGGCGCGGGAGTTATGAAAATGGGTGATGACCATATTATATATATGGGCTTTGAAACGATCTCCGACCGGTATGCGGCAAACGGGGAAAAGCTGAGCGCAGACCTGACGCGTCTTATTATGTCTGCAATGTTTGAGCCTGTTGGTTTTACGGACAAGATTGTGGCGCAGGAAAAGAAAAACAGCATTGACCGTATACTTGCCGAAATAAACGACAAGCGCGTATACGCGCAGAAACGCTGCTGCGCACTTATGTGCGAGGGCAGCGCGTTCGCCCTTGGCGCATACGGCACAAGCGAGGGCGTCGAAGCGGTAACAGCTACTGATTTAAAGGCGCACTATGACAGCATTATAACATCTTCGCCGATTGATATTTACGTGTGCGGTGACGCGGATATAAATGCGATTGCGGACGAAATAAAAACGTATACGAATAAGCTGACGTTTAAAAGCAGCTCAATTCCAAGGTCAGAGATGTTTGTGCGCGAGGGTGAAATTAAGCGCGTGACCGACCATATGGAGGTGACGCAGGGTAAATTGAGCCTCGGACTTCGCACAAATATAGCAGCAGACAGTGATGATTATACCGCGCTTATGGTGTGTAACAGTGTATTCGGCGGCGGCGCTCACTCTAAACTCTTTAACAATGTGCGCGAAAAATTGAGTCTTTGCTATTACGCCTCTTCAAGACTTGTCAGAAACAAGGGCATTATGTTTGTGAATGCCGGAATTGAATTTGAGAATTTTGAAAAGGCGTATGATGAGATTTTAGCGCAGCTTGACGCGGTGAAAAAAGGCGACATATCCGATTTTGAATATCAGTCAAGTATAGCTTTCCTTATAAATCAGCTTGAAAGCTATAAGGATGATGAACGTCTTATGCAGGTGTTCGCACTCGGACAGAAGCTTTCCGGCACAAATACGGACATAGATACATTAAAGGAAAAAATCAGCCGCGTAACGGTTGAGGATATAAAGCGCGTTGCAAATAATATCGAACTTGACACGGTCTATTTCTTAGCCGGAAAGGAGGAATAAGAAAATGGAATTAAAGCATATCGAAAGCAGCAAAACCGGCGAGGAAATGTTCTTCGGCACACATTCCTCCGGTCTTAAAATCTATCTTATTCCCAAAAAGGATTACAGCAAGACGTTTGCGATTTTCGGCACACGCTACGGCTCGGTTGACTCAAAATTCGTCGTACCCGGTGAAAGTGAAATTACCGAGGTTCCGGACGGTATCGCGCATTACCTTGAGCATAAAATGTTCGACCAGCCTGACGGCAGCAATGTGTTTGACAAATTCGCACGTTACGGCGGCAACGCAAACGCTTTTACCTCGTTTAACCTGACAGCCTATCTTTTTGACGCGACGGCGAATATCGAGGAAAATCTTGAGGCGCTTATGGACTATGTCCAGTCACCGTACTATACGGAGGAAACGGTGCAGAAGGAGCAGGGTATAATCGGTCAGGAAATCAAGATGTACGATGACAGCGGAAGCTGGAAGCTGTTCTTTAACCTCTTGAATTGTCTGTATCAAAACCACCCGGTAAAAAAGGAAATCGCCGGAACGGTGGAGAGCATAAGCCACAT
>JAFQYK010000151.1 GCA_017406485.1 Clostridia bacterium | reverse complement strand
TTGCCGAAATGATTGAAATTAGTTTTTTCATTTCTTTTTCCTCCTTGTGAAAAATTGCTTTCACCTATAATACTTTCCAAACAGTGAAAAGGTTGCAAAATTATCAAAAAATTTTGCAACCTACTTTAACGGTTATTATTTCGCAAGGTGGAAAGCGTCGATTATTTCATCAATTTCGCTGTCGTTTATAGCGACAACCTCGCCTAAATCTCTTGCTGCTATAATTGCCTTTGCGCTGTACTCTGCAACCTCTAAGCGGTCGAATGCGTTTAGAAGTCCGCTGCCGGTTACGATTACGCAGTCGTTTTCAATAATTGCGATAGGCGTATTCTCAACAAATAACGCCGCTGTATCCTTTGGCTTCATATAATTTGAACCGAATTCCAGCTTCGGAATGTTGCGCATTAAGATGTAGCTTTCGGGAATTGTGCGGCTGTCAAGCGGCTCATCCGTTACCGCGAATGCCATAAGGCAGGGCGGATGTGCAATAATGATTGAGTTAATATGCGGATGCTGCTTATAAATCTCCTTATGCAGCTCCACACTCTTTGACGGAATTTTGCCCATTTCCTTGAAGTCGCCGCTTATTTTAACTATATCCTCAGGCTCAAGATATTTTCTGTCAAGTCCTGTCGGCGTTATAATGAAGCTGTCATCGTCAATTCGCTGCGAGAAGGTACCCTGCGTGCTTGTAAACAGTTGTTGATTATACGCGCGTTTTATAAGTTTGCACATTTCTCTGCGCGCTTCCTTTTCGGCGCTTGAAATGTTGTTTGCCACAAATTCATCCATCGTGGTATCCTGTCTTGACTTGTACCAGTCAATCTGTTCAGCCGTAAGCGACTTCGGCGTGCCGATATTGTTCGCGTCAATTTCAAGTCTTGCACTGAAGTCGAGCGTTTCAAACGACTTGAACGCATCAAACATTGATTTTGCGCCGATAACAACGCCGTGGTTTTCGAGAATGACGGTGTTAAAGCCCTTTGAGAACTCGTCAGCAATTTTATTGCCTAAATCGTCACTTCCGGGCAAGCCATATTTAGCCATACCAATCTCGCCGCAAGAGAACTTTACGTTCGGGATAAGGCTGGTGTGGGGGAGCTTGCGGACAATCGAGAACGCCACAAGTGCCGGCGGATGCGCGTGAAGCACGGCTTTTAAGTCAGGACGCGCTTTGTAAATATGCTGGTGGAACGGGTACTCGCTTGACGGCTTATGATTACCGATAATCTGACCGTCGGGAGTTATTCTCACCATATCGTTTCTTGTAAGGCTTCCCTTGTCAATCGAACCCGGCGTAATCCAGATGTCGCCGTTGTCGTCAAGGATTGACAGGTTGCCGCCTGAGGTGGTGGTCATACCGTAGCCGTAAATTCTCTCCATAAACATTACGAGCTGGTCGGCGGGGTGGAGCATATCCAAATTCATTTATCATTCCTCCTGTTAGATATAATATTTCGTATATTTTTGCTAAATTATATTGTACATCATATATGCTATTTTGTCAATAATATTGAACAAAAAAGACTACACAAAAGTGTAGTCTTAAAATTGTATACATTACAGCTTATTTATCCGCAAGCATTCTGTTTACGGCAGAGATAAGCGCGTAAATCGAGGCAGTGTTGATGTTGCCGTCAACGCCTGCGCCCCAGTACATCTTATCGTCATTTTCCTTATGGATTGAGATATAGGCCGCGGCGCGCGATGATGAAGCGCGCTCCAATGCGTGTTCGTCGTAGCTTGCTATCTCAAAGCTTATGCCCAGATAGCCGCGCAGCGCCTTACAAATCGCATCAAGAGGGCCGTTTCCGCGTCCTTCGATTGATGATACCTTACCGTTCATTTCTATAGTAGCCGTGAGGTGTGTTCTCTCACCGTCCTCGCTGGAATGGTAGAACTTCAGCTTCAACGGTTCGACTCTGTTTACATACAAATCCTTAAACGCAACGTGTATCTCGTGATTGGTGAGAACGGTTTGTTTCTCATCCGACATATCGTTAATAATAGCCGCGAACTCGACGAGCATCTTCTTGGGCATTTTGTAGCCGTACTTGTTCTCCATAATAAAACTTACGCCGCCTTTACCGGACTGGCTGTTAATGAGAATAGGCTCATACTTCCTGCCTATATCCGCAGGGTCAATCGTGAGGTAGGGGTTAGCCCACTTGTTGTCAGGGCTGATACCAAATCTGTCCATACTCTTTTTAATAGCGTCCTGATGTGAACCGGAGAATGCCACATATGCCATTGAACCGGCGTAGGGGTGACGCGGATGGATGGGGAGCTTGTTGTA
>JAFQYK010000150.1 GCA_017406485.1 Clostridia bacterium | reverse complement strand
CTATTTGACCCTCCTCGCAAATACGCGCAACGGTGCCTATAATATCGTCCGCCTCGTAGCCTTCCTTTTCAAGAATTGTCACGCCCATCGCACGGAGAATGTCCTTGCTGAGCGGCAGTTGCGCGACAAGACCTTCGGGCATAGGCTTGCGCTGCGCTTTGTAGCCGTCATAGCGGAGATGGCGGAAGGTCGGCGCTTTAAGGTCAAACGCGGCGCAGATATAATCGTATTTCTGCTCGTTTAACAGCTTCATTAAAATATTTAAAAAGCCGTATATCGCGTTTGTCGGCGTACCGTCCTTTGCGGACAAATAACGCACACCGTAAAACGCGCGGTTTATAATGCTGTTTGAATCTAAAATAAGTAGCTTTTTCATATTTGTTCCTCTCTATTTGCAAATAATTCGCATTTAAAATAAGTATACCACAATACACCCCATTGTCAACCCTTGTTCATAATTTGTTCACAAAATATATGATTTCTATTTACATTTAATTCATACCAGTGTCAAAAGTGTGTTTTATCATATAACCATAGTCAGCTATGGGACGCTGACAGGGTATGAATTTGAATATGTTTGACAATAATAATATTCAGGAGATGACATAAAATGAAAAAGTATCCGCACACAGAATCAACCGATATGGTGATTTACAGCCAAAAACCAAAGAAGGAAAAGAAACCAAGGGTATGGTTTACGGCAATATGCTCCGCCCTGTGCGCCAGCGTATTCACCGCAGCGGTAATGGGAGGCGGCTTCTTATATTACACCTCACATAATCAGCCCGCACAAAATGTTCAGACAACAGCGCCGGTTTCGCAGGTTCAGTCATCAAATCAGGACGCCACGGCTACAGCACAGCTCACTGCGTATCAGGACGGTAAAAAAGTGCTTTCAATCACCGAAATCGCTGAGCAGGTAGGACCAAGCGTTGTAGGTGTTGTGAACAAGGCAAAGGTAACACCGCAGAAGTTTTACGACCCGTTCTCGGGCAGGTATTACTACTACTCCGATCCGTCAACCGAGGGACAGACGGTTGAACAGGGCAGCGGTTCGGGAATAATCTTCCAGGAGGACGGCTATATAGTAACAAACCAGCACGTTATTGACGGAGCTTCGGAAATCTCAGTTATACTTAACACAGGAGAGGAATTTGCGGCAACTCTGGTGGGTCAGGACGCAAAAACAGACCTGGCGGTTCTTAAAATCGATCCGGGCAGCACAAAGCTTACGGCGGCAACCTTTGGCGACTCGACAACAACAAAGGTCGGCGAGCCGGCTATAGTAATCGGCAACCCGATGGGTCAGGAATTCTCGGGCAGCGTTACGGCAGGTATCATAAGCGCTCTTAACAGAACTATGACCATTGAAAACAGAACTTATAACCTTATTCAGACAGACGCGGCAATTAACGCAGGTAACAGCGGCGGCGCTCTCATAAATCAGTACGGCGAGGTAATCGGTATCACATCGGTCAAGCTTACTCCGGCGGCAGGTATTGAGGGTATGTGCTTCGCGATAGCAATTTCCGAGGCAAAGCCGATTATTGACGATCTTATGGCTTCCGGCTACGTTACAGGCAGACCGCTTGTAGGTATCAACATTAAGGATACAGGCTACGGACTCTTTATAGGCTCTGTTGTTGAAGGCAGCGGTGCTGAGGAAGCAGGTCTTAAGGTATACGATATGATTTTGGAGGTTGACGGTCAGAAGGTTACATCAACTCAGGAGCTTAACGCCATCCGCGACAAGAAAAAGGCGGGTGACTACCTCACCTTCAAGATACTGCGCGACGGTGAAACTATGGAAATACAGGTACGCCTCAGCGAGGATAAATCCAACGCCAACGCGCAGAACGGATAAGCTAATCAGGTAAAGTTTGCGGGCTGTTACAGCAGCCCGGTACCATCCTTTTTTTCATATGCCCTTGCCTTTCCCCAAAGGCAAGGGACCCCCCGTAAGATACAGATACCAAGGTATTTGTTTCTGAATATATACAGCATTGTTATTATGTTGTGAATACCCCCCTTATTAAAACATTTACTCCCCCTTATAATGTATTTGTTTTGGCACCGCCCGGACGGGCGGTGTTTTTTTTACAGTTTTCAGACTTTTTGGTTTTTGCTGTTGAATATTTTACGACTTTATTGTATAATAGATTTAATATTGTTTTGAAAAATATCAATACAATAATATACATAAGGAAACCTTTGATAATGAGAAAGCTGCAGAATATTGTTTTGATTGCTATGTTGCTGATATTCTTTTCAGCAATTGTAGCATATGCAGAAAAAAACACATATAATGTCGGAATTATAAACGACTTCAACTATTCCGAAAATGACCTAAGCTCTTATGGACGCGCAAGTGTCAGTAAGCTGTTTCCCGCTTCCGATAATGCGGATTTGGAGTTTTATGATTTCTCCACCGCTACAGGAATAGAAAGGCTTAAAAACGGTTCGCTTAGCTTCCTTGCTATGTTGCCCAAGAGTGAGCGACTTTCGGAAAATGTTGATTTTACTGACAGGCCCATTGCAGTGGGTTTTTTGTCGTTGTTTGTAAAGAGTGATAAGGATTTATATTTTAAGGATTATCTTTCATTCAGGAATATTCGCATCGCTACACTTGAAAATGATTATTTTGAAAATATGCTTTCTGATTTTGCCGCGCAATACGGCTTTACCTATACAATCGTTCACTGCAGCGGAGCGGATGGTATGATGCGCGCCATAGAGGCGGGCGAAGCTGACGCTATGCTCTCTCCGGCAACTGTTTCGCCGGCAAATATGCGGGTTATAGCCAAAGTTGGCCGCTTTGAATATTATTGCGGCGTAAGAAAAGGCGACACGGCTATGCTCAGTATGTTGAACCGGTGTCTTACCACGGTGGCAGAAGATTATCCGTTCTATCTGTCTGAAGGGTATCTTGGAGCGTTTCATCTGCCATACAACAATATGATAGCTATGACCGAGAGCGATTACCGTGCCGCGGTTGACAAGAAAAAACTGAGAGTTTACGTTCCCGACAACTATCCCACCGCATTCTATAACAGAAACAAGCAGTCCTATGACGGACTGTTCATAAATATGGTTGAGGAGATTGCGTCAAATGCCGGCCTGGAGCTTGAGTATATCCCAAATGACTTTAAGAACGAGGACGCGCTTATTGAGAATATAGTTATGGGCAGAGCTGACGCACTGCTTACCGTTTCCGCCTCCACGCAGGGCGTAATTGAGGCGACGGAGCCGTACGCTTCACTGACCTTCTATCCGGTCAGCGAGGGTGATGTCAACGCCGCTGACCCGCTTACGGTCGGAATAACAGAGGATAATGTCTGGATTACGACCTACATAAAAGAAAAATATCCGAATTGGACCGTCCAGACCTTTAAGTCAATCAATTCGCTTTTTACAAATACTGAAAATGGCACAGTTAACGCGGCGCTTGTTTCCGTGCCGGAGCTGCAGACAAAGACAAGCCTTATCGCGCATCCGTCGCTTTCGATAAGCCAGAGCTTTTCACTCGAAATACCTGTACAGCTTGGAATTTCAAAAATTACCTGTACCTCTCAGCTTGTAAAAATGCTTAACGGTATCATTCACACAACGCCGATGGAAGGCGCGGAGCTTGAAAATAAAATATTCACACTGAGCAGCACATACGTTCCCAACTTCCGCGATATGATGTACGCAAACAGATTGTGGGTTTTGATAATACTTATTGTCATTCTTATCATAATTCTGCTGTTTTACCTGCGAGCAAGACATTTCCACAAACTGTCCAGAATAGATATGCTTACAAAAGTATATAACGCGGACTATCTCTTCTCCGCGGCTGACAAAATGATGAGCAAAAACCCATCGAAATCTTATCTGCTTACATCGGTTGACGCAATGAACTTCAAACTTGTAAACGACCGTTTCGGCATTATCATAGGTGATCAGACGCTTGCCTCCATTGCGGACAAAATAAAGGCTCTGTTTAAGGACAAAGGACTGGTCGGACGTCTGGAGGGTGACAACTTTATTATAATCACTGAGGACACGCCCGATCACAGAAGGCTTTTGAGCGAGCTTGAAAAGCTGGATATACATATTCACGACTCAACAAATTACCAGGTTCATCTCAAAATCGGCGTATGCCCGATTAAGCACTACGATTCAAAGGTGCCTATTTCCATATATGCCGACAGGGCAAATATTGCTAAAGAGGGCGTCGGCATTATAGGTCATAACTACCTGCGTTACTTTACAGAGAGAATGTACTCTCAGCTTGAAATCGAAAGCGAGCTTGAGGTTGATATGATAACGGCATTAAGGCGCGGTGAGTTTATCGCGTATTACCAACCCAAGTATGACATAAAGACCAACAGGATAATCGGCGCGGAAGCGCTTGTAAGATGGGATCACAGAATTAAGGGACTCATTCCTCCCGGAATATTTGTACCGCTGTTTGAACGCAACGGCTTTATAAACGAGGTTGATTTCTGCGTTTATGAGCAGGTTCTGAGAATGATTAAAAAGCGTCTTATGAACAACCGGTATGTTTCGCCTATTTCTATGAATGTTTCGCGCTGTCACCTTGCTGACAACAACTTTATGGACAAGCTCGAAGAGCTTGTACTGAGCTATGAGATACCAAAAAAGTATATTGATATGGAAATTACGGAGAGTATCTTCTCCGAGGGTGACACGAGCGCGAAGGAGCTTGTGTATGAGCTGAAAAAGCGCGGCTTCACTGTGTCGATGGATGATTTCGGCAGCGGTTATTCGTCGCTCAATCTTTTAAGGGTTATGCCTATAGATACATTAAAGATTGACAAGGCGTTTATAGAAGATATAGAAACATCATCGCGCAGCCTTTGCATTGTTGAGGAAATTATCAAAATGGCAAACCGCATAAATATCAAAACCATCTGCGAGGGTATAGAAAACGAGGCACAGCGCGATATTCTACGCCACGCAGGCTGTGATATGGCGCAGGGCTATTACTATTCTAAGCCAATTACCGAGGAAGCATTTGAAGCGCTCCTCGATGACAAAAATAATATATAAAGAAAGGACATAATAAAATGGCAAAAATTCAAATGAAAACCCCGCTCGTTGAAATGGACGGCGACGAGATGACAAGAATAATTTGGAAGATGATTAAGGATACGCTTTTAACTCCTTACATTGACCTGAAGACCGAGTATTATGACCTCGGCCTGGAGCACAGAAATGCTACCGACGACCAAGTTACGGTTGACAGCGCGAACGCTACAAAAAAATACGGCGTTGCTGTTAAATGCGCCACAATTACGCCTAATGCGGCGCGTATGGACGAGTATGACCTTAAAGAAATGTGGAAGTCGCCCAACGGCACAATCCGCGCTATGCTTGACGGCACGGTGTTCCGCACTCCTATTCTCGTTAAGGGTATCACGCCCTATATCCCCACCTGGACAAAGCCTATTACCATCGCGCGTCACGCTTACGGCGATATTTACAAGAACGTTGAAATGCAGGTTAAGAGCGGCTCGAAGGCTGAATTATGCGTTACGGATGCAAACGGCAATGAAACGCGCGAGCTTATTTATGACTTTGCGAATGAGGACGGTATCATTCAGGGTGTTCACAACCGCGACAAATCAATCGCCAGCTTCGCAAGAGCGTGCTTTAATTACGCGCTTGATATGAAGAAGGATATTTGGTTCGCTTCCAAGGATACAATCTCAAAAAAATATGACCACCGCTTTAAGGATATTTTCCAGGAGATTTTTGATAATGAGTACAAGGAAAAGTTCGACAAGGCCGGTATTGAATATTTCTACACGCTCATAGACGACGCTGTTGCAAGAGTTATACGTTCAAACGGCGGATATATCTGGGCTTGCAAAAACTATGACGGCGATGTTATGTCCGATATGGTTGCAACGGCTTACGGTTCGCTTGCTATGATGACGTCGGTGCTTGTTTCACCGGACGGCGTCTATGAATATGAGGCGGCGCACGGTACGGTTCAGCGTCACTATTACAAGCATTTAAAGGGTGAAAAGACCTCGACAAATTCCGTTGCAACGCTGTTTGCGTGGACGGGCGCGCTCCGCAAGCGCGGCGAATTAGACGAGTTGCCGGAGCTTATGAAGTTTGCCGATAACCTTGAAAAGGCTACTATACAGACGATTGAGGACGGCGTTATGACAGGCGACCTTGAAGCGTTGTCAACACTTCCAAATAAGAAAAAGGTTGACACCGAGGAATTCTTGCTTGCTGTCAATGAGAGATTACAAAAGCTTATGTAATTTAAGGCATACAAAAGGCGGTATTAAATCGATACCGCCTTTATTTTTTAAAGCTCAACTATTGTTTCTACCTCCAACAGCACATCCTTCGGAAGTCTTGCGACTTCAACGCATGAGCGCGCGGGGTATGGCTCGGTGAAATATTTTGCGTAAATCTCGTTTATCTTCACAAAATCGTTCATATCCTTTATAAACACGGTTGTCTTTACCACGTTATCAATAGAACCGCCTGCGGCTTCTATGAGGTTCTTCACGTTTGTAAGAGCCTGCTCCGCCTGCGCTTCTACGCCTGCCGGTATCTCGCCCGTCGCGGGGTTAATGGGGATTTGCCCCGACGTGAACAGCAGATTGCCCACGGTTATTGCCTGTGAGTAAGGGCCGATTGCCGCGGGGGCATTTGTGGTTTTTGTTTCTTTCATAATATATTCATCCTTTCAATTTTAAATCATCAGTAAGTGAGACATTACGCTCAAAAATACGAAGTAGCCCAGAAGCAGCGAGTACAATACCTTTGACGGGGGAAACGCGTACCATTCCGTTTTAAGCGCCTCATACGTAAGCACCGCCGTGATTGCCGCGCCACACAAAACAAGCGCGATAAGAGTGTACGGTGAAAGAAGGCTTAAAACCGTTCCGATAAGACATATCAGAGTAAACGGCACCCACGCTGACACCAGCCTTTCACAAAAGTCCCAGTACGGTGTTTTAAGCCGCATTATAAAGCGGTTTATAAGGTAGAATATTCCGGTGTAGAGGAAGAACATAACAATTCCCCCGACAGCGCCCGATACAAATGCCGCAAGAATACTAAAAAGCAACTGATAGCCGCCGCCAAAGCCCATTGCCGATGCGATAAGACGAAACGGACCCACCGCGCCGCCGCGCAGTATAAAGAACACGCACAGCCACAGCAGCGCGCCCATTGCTGCGGCAATAGCGAGCATACTTACCTTGCTGAGATGCGTCGGATTAGTGACCGCCTCAACAGGCGATTTTATTGACCTTACTATATACTGCCATACATTTTTTATGCCGCCGCTACCCTTTGCCGCACGCTTTGCCTTGTAGCGTTCACGCGCGCCGTCAAAACGGTTATCTCCGCCGGCATAGCCTGTTTTGTAGGAGGTTTTTGTCCTGTAAGGGTCAGAATAGTTGGTATTTTGTTGTGTATTTGTTTTTTCTTTCGTGTTTGTATTTTGCTTTGGTTCTTCCTTCTTCTGTTCCTCATATTCACCGCGGCGGATTTTGCTCTGGGCGCAGTCGCATTTCTCGCCTTTTTCAAGCTCCCTGCCGCAATACATACAGGTTCTCAAATAAATCACCTTCTTTTCCGATTATATTGAATTATATTCCAATACGCGCTCAAAGTCAACAAATAAAATATGAACATTGTGTTAATGATACAGCCTTTCCTCAAATTTGGCTATATCCGCTCTGTCCTCCGCGCGGACGCGGTGGAAAAGCTTTATCGTCATACCGTCTATAACAGTTTCACAGTCATATATTTCCTCATAAGCCGTCGCAATATCCGCGTATACCTCAAAACTTTTTACCGCCTCGGTCACAACCGTCTGACTGCCTTCTGCAAGATGCGTCTGAGCCGGAAATGCAACAAGCACATAGTTTACGTTGTAAAGCGGTGACAAATCCCTGTCGCGCGAGTCAACCTGCGGCAGCGATACGATATAATTATCGCGCGTCTGCTTTATTCCGAGCGAGGGTTCAACGTTTTTCAGAATATCCTCGTTAAGCGTGAACGAGGACGCAAGCACGCCGAGCGTGTCACCCTCGTATACCACTCCGTCAAGGCGCTGCTTCAGGGCGAGGATTTCCTCCGTATCGGTGCGCTGTTCGGGTATCATTGAAAAGGTCGGAATCAGCGCAAGGCTTTTTATCTCCTGTATATTATGCGGCTGCGGACGCGGAATGTAGACAAACAGCGTGTGCAGCGCGGCAAGAGCGCAGATTGATATAAGCATCCATTCCTTTGTGATATGCTTTATCGTTATAAGCGTAAGCAAAATCAGCGACGGAACGTACAAAAGCAAATGCTGCTGACCGTGAGTTTGAGTTGAAAGGAACATTACAAGGCAGACAATGATTTGCAGCCAAAGGAAAACAACCTTGGTTTCCTTTTTCTTTATACCCATAAATACGGAGCATACCGCCAGTCCTATTATGAATATTAAACCGAAATAGCGTGTTATCAGCTTAAAATCTGTCATAAGCTCAAACTTGTAGCCCGCGTACAGATTGCCGTAATCACCCATTAACTTGTAGAACACGAAGTCCCTGAAAAACAGCACCAATATTCCGCCCATCACGATTACCACCGCGGCAAGACCGTACCACTTACGCTTAAACAATGCAACGTCCGCAACCATCGCCGTCACAAACGAAACAGAAAAGAACGCGAAATATCTCCGCCACAAAAGCGCGGCAACAAGCAGAAGTCCTATCACCGGATAACGCCAGAAGCGCACCTTTTCCTCCCTTTTCGGGTAGTAGACGTTAAAGCAGATAAGGCAAATCAAAAGTCCGCCCACATCTACAAAGCCTATAAACGTGAGAAACGCAATACACGGCATTATGACAAGTGTTACTGCCATTGCCAGCTTCGGCGCCTTGCTCAGCTTTTTTGCAAGCTGATATATCACAATCGAGGACGGGAACAGATACATATTCACCAGTCCCAGAACATACACAAGCCTCGAAGTGCCGAAAATTGACATCACCGCCGCTGACGGGAGCGCGGCTATATAGTTGTAGTCCTCCAGAGCGACCGAGTTATATACATTCGTCCAAAAGCCGCCCTCGTTCATTCCGCCCGAAACAATGCGGCGCGAAATATCCCAATATGTCGCGTCATCCCAAAAGAATATTGCCTTGCCGCCTGTCACGTAAAGCACCGCAAGCAAATTAAGCACAGCCGCCACTCCCAAAAAGAAAATGACGGTTCTGTGCCACTGCTTTAACTTAAATTGTTTTGCTTCTTCTATATCGTATTTATCGTTCAAAATAGCTCTGAACTTCAAACCCTATTCCTCCGTTATTCAAACAGCGAGAGTATTTCCTTATCCGAAAGCGACGCGAACGTTTCCGTGTTCACGCGCACTATATCATCGGCAAGGTTTCTTTTGCTCTCCTGCAGCATAATTATTTTTTCTTCAATCGTACCCTTTGCGGCAAGGCGTATAACCTGTACCGCCTTCGTCTGACCTATACGGTACGCTCTGTCCGAGGCCTGATCCATAACCGCCGGATTCCACCAGGGGTCATAGTGAATAACCGTGTCCGCGCCGGTGAGATTGAGTCCGACACCGCCGGCCTTTAGTGAAATCAGGAACACCTCGCCTTCACCGCCGTTGAAGCGGCGTGAAAGGTCGTTTCTCTCGGCAGGCGGCGTGTGGCCGTCAAGGTAAAAGTAGGTACATTCCGCCTTGTCAAGCTCCTTTTTGATTATGTCGAGCATTGACGTGAACTGCGAGAATATAAGTATTCTGTGACCTGCGCTTCTTGCGTTATGGGTAAGCTCCATTAAAAGGTCAAGCTTTGCACTGTCCTTTTTGTAATTTTCATCAAACAGTACAGGATGGCAGCAAATCTGTCTTAAACGCATTATAAGCGACAGTATCTTCATTCTGCCCTTACCGCCCTCGTCAAGATATTCCCGCGTTTCCTTCTTTGCAACGGCAAGATATGCCGAGTATACTTCCTTCTGATCGCCGGTAAGCTCCGCGTACATTGTGTTTTCAATCTTATCCGGCAGCTCCTTTAATACGTCGCGCTTCATACGGCGCAGCATAAACGGCTTTATTCTCGCGCGGAAGCTGTTCGCCGTCATCTTATCGCCGTCCTTGACAAGCGGCAGCTCGTAGCGCGTTCTGAATTCGTGCGCCGAATACAGATAGCCCGGCATAATAAAGTCAAATATTGACCACAGCTCCAGAAGCGAGTTTTCAATCGGCGTACCGGTAAGCGCGAACTTATGCTGCGCGTTTATTTTCTTGACGCTTCTCGCGCTCATTGTACGCGGATTTTTGATATGCTGCGCCTCGTCTATGAAGCAGTACGCAAATTCCTTATCACTGTACCCGGCTATGTCGCGGCGCAGTATCGGGTAGGAGGTTATTATAAATTCGTAATCGTCGGTTGTCTTTAGAAGCCTTGCCCTCTCCTCCTTCGTGCCGTCTATGATAAGCGACTTTGCGTCGGGGGTGAACTTTTCAATTTCGCTTTGCCAGTTATAGAGAAGCGCGCTCGGCGCGATTATAAGCGTTGGTTTGTCAGGCTTTTTGCCGTGAATATACGCTATAACCTGCAGCGTCTTACCAAGACCCATATCGTCGGCAAGTATACCGCCAAAACCCAGATAGCTTAGCTGAGCGAGCCATTCAACACCGCTGCGCTGATAATCTCTTATAATCCCCTCAAGATTT
>JAFQYK010000149.1 GCA_017406485.1 Clostridia bacterium | reverse complement strand
GAAAGCTCTCGTCACCCTCGTACTGTGTGTAGTTTCTCTGTACAAAATCACGTACATTTATTCCATTTGACCATCTTCCCGGCGTGAAGCCTTCCCACGCCTTTGGTAAATTCCCGCTCATACCAACGCCTCCGTTAATGTATATTTTAGTACAAAATATTGTATTTATTCACGCATTATGCGCGCTTATATTACTATATATTGTGCGTTCCCCTTGGTGCACAACTATACTAACATTAAAGGCGAAAAATGTCAATACAAGTTACAGAAACGTAACATTTAAATTTAACTAAATTCGTATACTTTACCGCAAAAATTATTATGCATTATATCTGCTTTAGTTCTGCTTTCGCACAATAGTATAATCGTCGCCCTGCCTGTAATACGGGCAATTGTCATTTTTACCGTACACAAAACGGTACATTTCGTCTTCATCTAAATCCATCGCGCAGGAATAGCACTCATATTCCTCGTCATAATAGTAGTTTAAGCAGTCCTCACAATTTATCTGCATTTTTACCACCTCACGCATATTGTATCATACTTTTCTTAAACAGGCAATAGCCTTGACTAACCATTATCTTTAGTGTTACAATGTTCGGGCGGTATATTGAATACAAACCGCGCATAAGATAATGTAAAGATTTAATGAAGGTAGTTTAAATGGGTATATTAGAGCTATTTATCCTCGCTGTGGGTCTCAGTATGGACGCGTTTGCGGTATCTGTCTGTAAGGGGCTGTCGCTGGGGAAAATAAATATAAAGCATATGTGTATAGCGGGCGCGTGGTTCGGTGGATTTCAGGCGCTTATGCCGCTTATAGGGTATCTCTTAGGTACACGGTTTGCGTCACTCGTTGACGCTTATGACCACTGGATAGCTTTTGCACTGCTTCTCGTTATAGGGCTCAATATGATACGCGAGGGTATAAAAGGCGAGGAGGACAGCGTTGACGCTTCAATGGGCGTTAAAACAATGTTTTTAATGGCTGTCGCAACAAGCATTGACGCGCTTGCGGTAGGTGTGACGTTCGCCTTTTTGGAGGTACAGATTATTCCGGCGATTATTTTTATCGGCTGTACCACGTTTATACTGAGCGCCATCGGGGTGAAGGTTGGCAGTATGTTTGGCTACAAATATAAAAGCAAAGCCGAAATCTGCGGCGGCATTATACTCGTTATCCTCGGAACAAAGATTTTGCTTGAAGGCCTTGGAGTTTTCTAAATCAAAAAAAGGTATCCAAATACGGATACCTTTTTGATTTTTAAGGAAATTGTTCGCAACAAAGCGTGTATATAAATAATCCGGCAAATTAGAAAAAACTAAGCCGTGCCGAGCAGTGACTTTTAAATTTGATTACTTACTGCTGGTTACTCCAATTATAATCAAATTGAAGCCTGTTTCTATCAGATAGAAAGCTATGAGTATACCAATCGCACCTGCAATAACAATCGGATGAACAAAGGAATAAATTCCTAAGAGTATGCCGATAATACCTATTACAATTCCCCATATCCATCCATTTGAATTCTTTTCTTCCCTTTTGAGATTTAGCGACATAAATATTGTTGTCAATCCATTCAGTATAAACCACACAGCGACCATATACAAGCCAATGCTTCCTAATGCAAGGTGCATACCCGGAATGAACATTACTCCGCCGAAAATAATACTTAATATGGAGAATATTAAATTAACCCCGTATTCTTTGTCGGAAATAGCCTTGATTATGCCTGCAATACCATATACAATCATCATTATCGCCGTGATGGTTATGGCAGTAAATTCTACACCTGCCCAAGTCATAACAGGCGTGATAAAGCACGCTGCACCTAAAATTGCCATTAAAACTCCTAAAATTACCATTAATACTTTCATTTTTTATCCTTCCTTTCATTACTCCCACTCGCTCCTGATAAAGAAATCTTAAACAATTCTGTTTAGAAATTTTATCACGAGGTATTGTAGTTATCTGTATTATCCACAACCTATGGACTATACGATTTTTTGTTGCCATATTGTTGCCATTGGACAGTTCGTATTATACATCAAAGCCACAATAAAATCAATGCTTTTGCAAAAATTAGTTATATAAATTTTGCCTACATAATTTTTAACTTAGTAAGTGGAACAATAGCTGTGCGAAATCGCCCTTTATATACGGTTTTCAAAAACCAAAATTTACAAGGTAAGGATTTTATATTTCCACCCTCAAAAATAGGTTTCTATCGTTCTACTTTTGTCACGCAATAGAGGTTAAAAACGCTCATTTTATGCGGTTAAAATATGCAAAAAACATAAAGGTAATGGTTTTATATTCAAAGCCTCAAAAATGAGCTTCTATTGCGTTACACAGTATGCAAATAAAATCGTGATACCTTTTACTCATTAAGCAAATTGTACCACGATTTTTTCGGTTACATATTTACAACTTTGGTTGCGATTTTTTCTCTGAATGAAATATCGTGTTCGACAAATATCAGCGTTGGCTTATACTCCAAAATCACATTTTCGATTTGTATTCTCGAAAAAATATCAATAAAGTTTAACGGTTCGTCCCATATATACAAATGTGCCTTTTCACATAAACTTTTTGCAATCAAGACTTTCTTTTTCTGTCCGCCGCTGAAATCGGATATATCCTTGTCAAACTGTTCCCTTGAAAAGTCGAGTTTCCTCAAAATTGCTTTGAGTAAGCTTTCATCAATTCCGTTGTTTTTTGCAAACACTGAAAGGTTGCCCTGTAATGTATCGGTGTTTTGCGAAACATAGGAAAATTTAAGCCCATTGCCTATACACACATCACCTGTGTATTTGATTTTTCCACCACATAGCAGTTTCAAAACACTTGATTTTCCGCAACCGTTTTTTCCGCATAAAGCAATCCTATCACCATTTTTAATTTCAAAACTGATATTTTCACAAATTTTATTATTATCATAGTATAAAGAAAGATTGCTTACATCTGCCAACCTGTCTTTTGTATATATTACAGGAGCTAACGCAAGGGCTTCACATTCCTCTATATTGTGTAATAATTTTGACTTTTCAGAAATTGCTTTTTCCTGTCTTGCTTCAATGCTTTTTGAGCGTTTCATTGCTTTAGCAGCCTTATGACCTACATACCCCTTATCTAT
>JAFQYK010000148.1 GCA_017406485.1 Clostridia bacterium | reverse complement strand
ATGTCGCCAAGCCGCTTGCAACGGAAAATCGCGATACCCTTTTCCCTTTCCTCTGTTACCAGCTCCGTAACCGAGGTAGGCGCGACAAAGAAGTTCTGCCATACCGCCGACGCGCTCGTGCCGAAAAGGTGCGACAAAATCACAAATTGTACTCCGAGATGACAAAAAAAGACGAGTGTTTTTTCGTTGCCCTTTGCCGTTCGGTAAAACGCGCCGTCACGGACGTAGCCGTGCTCCTTTAAAACTGTATCAAAGCCGCCTGTAACGCGCTTAAACTCCGCCGACACGTTGCCTGTTTTCATAACCTCTGCCTCGTGCCAATGGTCTTTGTCATACAACTGCGGCCGTACAGTCCAATAAGACGGCATTAAATCCCAGGGTATCCGCTCGTGACCGTCGTAGGGGTCATTTATAGGCGCGTGAAACTCGCGCAGCCAATCCTTTGTTTCGGCGGTGCGGCCCATTTTTTTGAGTGAGACGCCGGCAGTGTGCTGTGCGCGGCCTAAGGGTGAGCAGTAAAAATTGTCCACCTTCCATTTACTCACGCGCTCCGACAATGCCTCGGCCTCCCTCCACCCGCGCTCCGTGAGGCTGTCGCGCTCATAATCGGGGTCACCGTGACGTATAAATATAATTCTCATAAAATCAGTCCTTTACATATTCCACATTTCAAGATACGGCACAACGTTAAAGCCGCTTTTTTCATAAAGCCGCACTGCTGTTTCGTTGTCCTCCTCCGCTTCAAGACGGAGAACGGCGCCTTGATATTTTTCCTTTATATACTTAAAAAACTCCGTACCAATGCCGCATCTTCTGTATTCGGGCTTTATGTATAAATCTTCAATCCATATACACTCCCTGCCGTATTCGGTAGAGAAACTTTTTGCTGCCATACCGTAGCCGCAGATTTCCGCGCCGTCAGAGAAAATAAATCCCTCGGCATACGGCGAGCTGCTCACGCACGCATCAATATCGGCGGCGTAGATTTCCTCGCTGCCGTTTGTGTTTACCGCGGGCGAATTATAAAACGTACGCATCATATCCATAACCTCCGCGCGGTCATTCTCAGTCATCAGTCGTATAATCACTTTTGCAAATCCTTCCTTACCTGCTCATAGTCAATTCGTTTGTCCTTGAAATAGAACTCCCTGTCGCGTTCGCCTACCTCGCGCAGCACTCGGCAAGGGTTACCCACTGCCACAACATTCGACGGCAAATCCTTTGTCACAACGCTTCCCGCGCCGACAACGACGTTATCACCTATCGTTACGCCCGGAAGGATAATCGCGCCCGTACCAATCCAACAGTTTTTACCTATATGAACCGGCGCGTTATACTGATAGCTCTTTTCCCGAAGCTCCGGCAAAATAGGATGGGCGGCTGTCGCAACTGTTACATTCGGGGCGAACAGCGTATGGTCACCGACATAAATATGCGTGTCATCAACGAGTGTAAGATTAAAATTCGCATATACGCCGGTTCCGAAATGTACATTCGCTCCGCCAAAATTCGTATGAAGAGGCGGCTCGATATAACAGTCGGCGCCTATTTCCGCGAACATCTCCTTGAGCATTTTCTGACGTTTCTCCTGCTCCAACGGACGCGTCATATTAAATTCGTACAGCCTGTCAAGGCATTTTAGTTGATACTCCAGTATTTCATCATCAAACGGCATATATAATTCGCCTGTGTGTATTCTGTCCCTCATAATGCTCCCTCCTATTGCAATTTCACAATGTCCATCTTTCCGTCATACAGTTCAAACCGGCGTGACTGATGCGTGACGTTGCCCTCGCGGTTTATGTCTATTTCGGCTGTAAAATCGTCCAAATTCCTAAGATACATACCGTAGGGCGGGTAAAGCGCCTGATACGACACGTACATCTCTCGCGTTTCAGTATGCTCCGTTATCGCGTGAACGTAGTAGAGCTTACCCTTAAAATGTCTGTACGGTCTGCGCTCCAATACCTCATTTCCCATAATAATTCTCCTT
>JAFQYK010000147.1 GCA_017406485.1 Clostridia bacterium | reverse complement strand
GTTATAGGCGGCGGCCCCGCCGGACTTATGGCGGCGTACACCGCGGCAAAGAACGGACTGAGTGTAGTTCTTGTTGAAATGAAAAAGGACATAACGAATATCACCAGAGCCTGCTCAGCGCAGTTTGTAATGGACGATGGATACGAGGGTGAGACACTTAAAGTAGAGGACGGAAAGATTATCTTCACAAAAAAACGGCTTTGAGGTTCCGTACAAGGGCAGCCTTATTCCAATCATACATAACTATATGATTTCGCCTAAGGGTCACAGAGTTGCGTTTGAATACGAGGATCTGCATCCGTCGGCGCTTAAATTTGATAAAGGCGAACTTTTGCGCGGACTTATGGAACTTTGCGAAAACGCGGGAGTGGATATGCGTTTCGGACATACTGCAAAGTACGGCAAAGACGACGGAAAAAATATCACTATGCAAATCCGCGGCGAAAACGGCGAATACGATATTGAAGCGAAGAAGCTTATCATAGCTGAGGGTGTCGGCAGCCGTCTTACAAAGGTATTCGGCTTAAACGACGGCAGACGCTTTTTCGGCACGCCGCTTATCTGCAACTACACGCTTGAAGGAACGCACGACATACCGCACAACAGTTGGATACAATACTACGGTGACGTATACCACCCGTTCACTGAAATTATGGTGGGCGAGAGCTCGGAAAGCGAGGACGCGTTGGAGTTTACGGTAGGCGGCGTAAATGATATGAAGCCGGATATGTTCTTTGAAAAACTACGCACGGAAAGTCCGCTTGCTCCGAATTTGAAGGACGCCAAGCTAATAAAGAAAATGGCTTGCAGCGTTAAGTCATATGTGTCGCTTTTAAAGCCGTATAAGGGTAATGTACTGTCAATCGGCGACAGCGCGGCGCATATTGAGGTTATAAACTAGGGTGCGATAATGTGCGGCTATCACGCCGGTAACGCCATTGCAAAGGAGATAAACGGAGAAAACGGCTTTGACGATTATACAAAGTGGTGGAAGGGCGCATTTGAGTTCAACTGCGACGATCAGCTTGCGCACCTTCAGCTATACGGCGCGATAAACATAAAGCGCACGCTTGCCGATGACGAAATAGATTATGTATTCTCACTGCTTGAAAATGAGCGTCAGTGCGGCAACTTCAACCAGTACGAGGTACCGAAAAACTTCTGGACGGCGGTGCTCAAAAAGGATGACATAATCCGTGCCGACAGACCGGAGCTTTACGATAAGCTTTCGGCTATACGCGCATTAAAGGAACAGGGCAGATTTTAAAGGAGAAGAAAATGGCAGAAAATATTTTTGACAGAAACTGCGCGCTTATTGACAAGCGCATTGAAGCGGGACTTGAAACGCTCAGAAAATCATATGAGGTAAAGGAGCGGCCGGTATCGGAATTATTTGCAAAGCTCAACATACATAATATGGTTTTTGAGATAAGGCGGTATGAAATTGTGGGCGTAGGCAACCTTGTGACAATGAAATGCAAATCCGAGGGTACGCAGATGGACACGTTCACGCTTATGCCGTACTACAAAAACCTGCCGCTGTTTACGACGGACTATATCTACAGCGGCGCAAACAGAATGTTTTTGAACGAGATATATGATTTGTCGGTGTACCACGACGATTTGTACGACAGATACATTGATGTTTTCAAAGCGAACGACAAAAAACACGCCGCGCTTCCCGATATGCCGACAAAGCCTTGCTGGTATGACGATATACGCCCGGTATGCACATCAAAGAGAACAGGCACGGAGAGTGAAGAAGAAAATCTCAGCGTCTTCTACGAAAACCTTGACGCATTTATAAAAATGGAAAAGGAAACGGAGCTTCTGTCAGGCAGCGACAAGGCGAAAAAGTGGGCGATAAACAAGGACTACGCCGACAGGCTTGTTGACGAGGGCGGAGTAAGCACAGACGTGTTTAAGTCCTCGCTTGGCGCGGAAAATACGCATAAATTCTTTGACGACGTATTTTTCGGCACAACAAAATTTCCGGTAAAATAATTAAAAAGCAAAAAGCCGCCTGAATTTTGGCGGCTTTTTGTGTGCGAAATCCATACCCATACCGCTAATGCTATCCCTACTGCAGAAGGGGCTATTGAAATTGCCATATCTGAAACGCCTGTCACGATACACGGGAGTAAATGCCTTGTGTTGGGTTACGGAAAAATAGGAAAGATTTTATCAAAGGATTTATATGGTATGGGTGCCCAGACGTACGCCGCTGCGCGAAAATACGCCGACCTTGCAATGATTGAAGGTCACGGTTATGAACCGCTGCCTATAGGGATATTAGAGAGTGGGATAAGCGATTTTGATATAATATTCAACACCATACCCGCACTGATTTTAGACGATAAAATTCTCTCAAAGGTACGCAGGGACGCTTTAATTATTGATCTTGCTTCAAAGCCCGGCGGAGTTGACTTTGAAGCTGCAAAACGCTACGGTCTGCGAGTAATATGGGCGCTTGGCCTGCCGGGTAAAATCGCTCCGATTACGTCCGGTGCAATCATCAAGGACACAATAATGAATATCATAAATGAATTGGGGGTGTAGGACTTGGAATTAGAGGGTAAAACCATCGGCTTTGCTATGTGCGGCTCCTTCTGCACCTTCAAAAGGGCGCTTTCGGCAATGGAGGCGCTTAAAGGCGCGGGGGCGGATATTGTGCCTATAATGAGCGGTATTTCATATTCGACCGATACGCG
>JAFQYK010000146.1 GCA_017406485.1 Clostridia bacterium | reverse complement strand
GCTTCTTGTAAACGAGTACGCGCGCCATTACGACATAGGTGCGCCGGGCGGACGTGTGAAGTGGCTTTCGATGTTTGAGGATAAGGATATGGACGGCTGTATGGCGTACTGGGCGATGGCGAACTCCTTAAACGAAATGGCGGCAGACCAGAACAGCCCCGCTTCGACTTGGTGGGTGTATCACTGGTACGCGCAGATGACAGGCGAGCAGTGCGCCCTGACCGCGCCCGCTTTTGCCGATACGAGATTTTACGGCGTAACCTCATACGATGATAATATAAAAATGGCATACGCGCTTTTCGGCGGCAGCGAGGATAAGCACGGCAAGGAAACGGTTTATCTTGACAATATGAACTCCACCGATTTGGTCGGCGAGAAAGGCGCGGCGAATGTAAAAATTTACGGCGTAAGCTTTTCCGGACAGGTTGGTACAAACTATAAGCCGGAAGTTGTATTTGACGGTGCGGTTAATGTGACGGGTAACACGTTAAAATTGCAGCTTACGGACACGGACGAAATGGACGCGTTTTTCGCTGTTGTAACTCCGACAGACGATGAAGGCGCACAGATGAGCGGCGCAAAAATTACCACGCTATCATATGAAGCCGAGGAAGCAACGCTTATAGGCGGTGCAAAGGCTTATGACAAGGTTGGCTGGAGCACCTTTGCCGCTTCGGGCAGGAAGGAAGTCGGCAGCATAAACAACACCGGTGATGGTGTTAAGTTTACCGTAAGTGTTCCCGAGGACGGCACATATGACATCGGTCTTTTCTACTCGCTGCAGGCGCCGTTTGTAAACGCGCAGACGCTGAAGCCCGACAACGGCGGACAGAACCGCGCAATCGGACAGGTGCTGCCGTTTGGTGTACAGATTGACAACGGCGAAAAGCAGACGATTTACCTTGACACAACCGTTACGTGGAACTACAGGCGGCACTATAACTTTGACGCGCAGCTCACCGCCGGCGAGCATACAATCACATTCACGCAGATAATTGAGGATCAGGGCAGCAAGGGCAATTTGCAGCTTAGCGCGGCGGTGGATAAGCTCGACCTTGACTTGGTTAAGGACGCGACAAAGCGTTATGATTTTGAAATTGACCTGAGCGAGCACACAGCGTTTAAGAATGACGGCGTAACAAAGGTCACAGCCGTTGCACCTGTTGAGGGCTACTATAATATAATGGGCGACGCTGACTTTACAGTCACAAAGCAGGCGGTTGACTACGCGCCCGACGCTATGACATATTCAAGAGCATCGGTTAGGGATATAGCTGTTGACAAAACGGTATATCTTGCAAAAGGCGCGAATACGCTCGGCGTAAGCGGCAAAACGAAAAAGATCACGTTAGCATATGACGCTTCTAAAACAGCGGCGGCAAAAACCGTTGTAACCGCTGATAAAATGACAATCCACGGCACAACGCCGTATTACAAGGAAAGACCGTATTCGGTAAGCGGCTCTGTTATAACCGCGCTTGGCATAGGTCAGAATGCGGCCGATACGGACAAGGGCGAGGATAATTATGTTGAGTTTAAGCTGAACGCGCCGTCGGCAGGCGTGTATAACCTTGCAATCCGCTACGCAAATGACGAGCCTGCACCCGTTATGAAAAAGACGGACGGCTCAACCTATGTTCACCCGTACAACATAGACCTTGTGGAGCGTTACGCGCAGATTAAGGTGAACGACAGCGAGCCTGAAACGGTGTATTTCAGAAACACAATGAGCTGGGATACATATAAAACAATGGATATACAGGTACAGCTAAGCGCCGGTGACAACACAATCAGAATATACAATGACAACTCCTATCAGTTCAGCGAGCTTGTAAACTCAACCGCACCCGAAATCGACACAATTACGGCTGCGAAGCT
>JAFQYK010000145.1 GCA_017406485.1 Clostridia bacterium | reverse complement strand
AAAATATTTCCGCGCCTTCAAGCTGTTCTTTAACATCTTGCAGGGAAACAACAAAGAAATCCATATAGTCCGAAATTTGACGCATATTAAACGCGTCTTGAATTATATCCGACAATTCAATATCAAAAATTTTCGTTTTGATATAATGCTCCTGAAAATACGATATTACCCCTGTATGACGTTTTCTGTCCTCGCCGTCAAGAGCCATTATAGCCCTCGCTGAATGAAAGATAGCGTAATATGACCTGTTGACGCTTGCGGAATAAAAACCGTTTTCCAAATCGGATTTTGCCGTCTCTATACATTCGGCTGATTTTTCCAATCTGTACACCGCTAAGTCAAGCCTGCTTTTATCCATAAACCGCAACGCCCTCCTTTGCGACATTCTGATAGAACGGAAGAGCGTTTTTCCAATCCTCAAACAATGGCGCGCTTTGCAAAAGCGGGGATAAAAATACTCCGTTTTCAACATTCAGCCGTGAGCAGAATTTTGAGAATTGACGGCGATAACCGTTTAATTCCTCCTGCGTCATATTTACCATAATCATAACATCTATATCTGACTCGTCATTGAAATCGCCGCGGGCGTATGAGCCGTATAGTATTACCTTTACCAGCTTATCACCGAAAACCAAACCGGCATAGTCCGACAATTCGCCAAGTAATTTATCCAACAGGTTCTTACTGCACATTTTCACCGCCGCCTTTCGTTTTATAAGTTATATATATAATACCGTATTTTCAGGCCGTTGTCAACTTATTCTGTTTGGTCCGTATCGCCTGTGCTGTCCGTATAATCGGCTTCGTCTGCTCCGCTGTCGTATTCAAGGTTTTCGCCGTCCTCGTCTGTTTCACTGTCGATAAATTCAAAGTCCTCTATATCGTCAGCGGACGCTAATTTTTTCTTAGGCAGATATACCTTGAAATAATACGCGCCGACTCCGGCTGCTGCCGCCAATAACAGAAGTACAATAAGCAAACTGTTATTTGAACCGCCGTTATCTTTTTTCTCTTTCTGTTTTTCTTCCGCCTTATCGGGCGAGGCGGACGGTGAGGGCTCCGGTGTGTTCGCAAGCGATGTCTGAGGCTGCGCCTTGTAATCTTTCGCAAGGGCTTCAAGGTCGCCTACATCAACCTTATTCAGAAAATACACATTGTCGTTTACATTCTGCTTATCTATCACAACAAAGAAAACGCTGCCGTCCTTTGCCGTAACACTGATAAACTGCAATTTGTCGCCATCGGAAATGTTATCAACGACGTGCCCTGTACCCTCCGTTGAAATCGTCCTTGTCGGCGCGACAGTCGTTTTACTCTCAGAAACATCCGCGTATGCTGTCACTCCAAAGCATAACATCATAGCAGCTATGACCGCGATAATTTTATTCTTCATTGTCCGTGTCCTCCTGTTCCGCAGAAGCCGCAGCCGTTTCAAGCTCCTCGATATATTCATCGGGAAGCTCTATATCGCCTTTTGCGTAGGCTTTAAGGAATACGGTGAGCGTTTCCTTATCCATTTTGACCGCCTTGACAAGATTGACAATCTGCAAGTTTTCGGCTTCTTTCTTCTGCGCTTCAAGTGTTTTTAATTTTTTCTGCAAGTCGGATATTTTCTTTTTTGTGCTTTCAATATCCTTTTCGATTTTTTCAACTGTTGCCATAAATTTAACTCCTTCTTTCCTTTTTGATTTAATTACCGAGACGTCCTATTGCGTAAAAATGCTGCGTCCAATATGAGCTGTCAATACTTGCGTACTGTATCGGATTTCCACAGTGTATCATCATACCGTCTCCTACATAAATGCCAACGTGCGTTACCGGTTCGCCCGCGTTATATGTACCTGTAAAGAAGATAATATCGCCGGGTTTTGCTTGTGAGCGCGGAATAATAGCACACTGATTATATATGCCCTGCGCCGTAGTACGCGACAAGGGATATACACCTGAATTTTGGAATACCCAGCATACAAAACCGCTGCAATCAAAAGAGGTTGCAGGGCTTGAACCGCCCCATACATACGGATAACCTAAATATCTTTCTGCTTCTGTTATAAGCCGTCTGAATGTCGCGTCGCTGAGTGCCGCGCCGGGAATTGTGTATGTCGGTGTCTGAACCGTGTTTGAATAAATATCGTCTGCAAACAGATAATCACGGTTGCCCTTGCTTTCAAGATATATTCCGTAAAGCTCGCGCTGTTCTTCATCAAGATATGTATTCGCAAGCATATTGAGATTTTTGTTTTCGAGTGTGACATTGAGTATTCTATAATCCTTTTCGTTACCCTCGCCGTCGGTGCGTGTTTCCGTTTCTTCCGTGAGCGTAAGGATATACTGCTGAGAAAACAATGCATCCAATTCCGCCTTAATATCCTCAAAGGTGAAATCCATATACGCCGCCGTGAGATATGAAATCAATTCATAAGGATTATGACCTATCTGAGCTAAGTTATATTTGTATTCATCATAGCCTGAGTGGGTTCGCTCGATATTGTCAATTTTACTTTGCAAATCGCTTTCAAGTCCCTTGTAGTAGTCCTCTGCCGCGTATATATCCTCGTCCTCCGCAAAATAGGAAGAACTCATAATACTGTTAAATCCCGATGAAAACATTACCGAACACGACGAAACGGTGGACGCAATAAATCCAAAGACAATAAGAACGGCAAGCACAATCAATAATATTTTCCAATGCGATTTAACAAAATTTGCGGTGGCTTCCGCCGCTTCTTTTGCTTTACGCTTGACTTTCCTTGTACGTTCGGCATTTTTCTGAATATTTTTCCGCTGCTGATTTTTCTTGATAGTCTTTTTCCGCGCCGCTTTTTTTCGCGACCGTTTCATTTCAGAGGATTTTTTCTTATTGCACGATTTTACGGATTTTTCATAAGTCTTAGACTTGTCCGCGCCCGTCTTTGCTTCGCCGCTGTCCTGTTCAAATTTAAGCCGTTCCGGACGCTTCGCCTTTGCGGTTGTACTTTTATCCTCATAGCTGCGCCTTGTATTATTTCCAAACCGTAAAATAGCTTCGCTGCCTTTTTCTGCGGTGTGCGCCGCTTCAACTCCGACATTTTCATCTTCGTTCTCGCTTACCTTAGAATGTACCTTATCCGCTGTTGCCGTTAGAATAACATTCTTTGCCGGCTCCGTTTTGTACAGCGGGGAACGTGGCTTTTTCTCGTCCTCAAATTTAAGACGGGATTTCTTCTTTTTTTGCTCGCCGTCCGTTTTAGTGTCCCCATTCTTCGCTGTTGCGCCGTCACTCTTTACATTAGTTTT
>JAFQYK010000144.1 GCA_017406485.1 Clostridia bacterium | reverse complement strand
GACTGACCAGCTAAGGGGTGTGGCAATCCAGATACCCGTTGCGCCAAAAGGAGTTACCAGGAGATAAGCGAAGATAATACGGCTCACCAGCTCCATAATGCCCGAAAAGGCCGAGGTGTTTACATCGCCCGCGCCGCGCAGCACGTTTAAATACGTCCGCATAACCGCCGCCACAATATACGCAAAGCAAACGATTGTGAGGTATTCGCTGCCCGTACTTATTGCGGCAGCCGCGCTCTCGCCATCTAAGAACAATCCCAGAAGCTGATTACGGAACGCGACAATTATAACCGCAAGCACCACACATATCCCGATAAGCGCAAAAAGCGTCTGATACATACCCTTTTTAATCCGGTCAATATTATCCGCGCCCATATTTTGTCCCGAATAAACCGACAGCGCCATACCGATTGAGATAATCGGAGCAATAGCGATTGTATCGATTTTGCTTGCCGCTGTAAAACCTGCCATTGTCATTTCACCAAATGAGTTTACAAGGCGCATAACGCTCATTGTGCCGAGCGTTATAAGGCAGCTTTCGAGAGCGGCGGGGAGACCTGTTCGGAAAATCTTTTTGATCGCCGCTTTTGATGTGTCGCGTTTGATACCCTCAAGACCAAGCTGGTCGCGGTACCTTACCATATGAGCAATACAATATGCCGCGCTTATGTACTGAGAAATCACCGTAGCATACGCCGCGCCCGCAACGCCCATTTTAAACACGATAACGAAAAGCAAGTCCAGTCCGACATTTACAATAGCCGAGATTATAAGCGCATAAAGCGGAGTACGGCTGTCGCCAAGGTTTCTGAGTATCGCTCCGGCCGCATTATAAGCCGCCATACCTGTCAGGAAGATAAATATTATGTTTATGTACGTTATCGCCTCGTCAAGTATCGCTTCGGGTGTGTTTAAAAACAGCAATATCGGCCGGGCAAACACAATTCCTGCGATTGTAGTAATAACGGAGAGGATAAGCACTATATACATAATACCGTTTACTGTCTTTTTAAGCTCGCCATAATTCCTTGACCCCAGGCACTGCGAGATTATAATACCCGCGCCGTTTGTAAGTCCCATCATAAGGCAGATTGTGAGCGACATCAGCGTTCCTGTCGCGCCGACAGCCGCCAAAGAATGTGCGCCTACAAATTTGCCTACCACTGCCGCGTCAACAAAATTATACACCTGTTGAAAAATATTGCCGATAAGCATCGGCAGAGCGAAGGAAAGTATGAGTTTTAACGGATTTCCCTTTGTCATATTATATACCATAATAATCGCCTTCTTTTATCAAAAATTTTGATATTCAGGATAATACAAGCGAGATTATAGAACAATGAAATATATTTGTCAATAATATTGAAATTTTTTTTGAAATTTGTTATAATGATTATGAATAAGCAAAAAACCAATGTAAAAATTAGAGGTTTTGACAATGAAAGTTTTATTATTATCAGTTAAGGCAGGTTACGGACACCATTCAACTGCCAAAGCAATAATTGAATATTTTGAAAAAAACGGTCATCAGTGCGAAATGCTCGATATATTTGAGTACATAAGCCATAGAGTGAGCAACACGATAAATGACAGCTATCTTCTTGTAACCAAGTATGTGCCGAAAACGTACGGCAAAGCGTACGGAAAAATGGCAAAAAAAGAAGAACCCTATGACAAGCACTCCCTTATAACAATGTTTTCGAGGTTTGTTTCAAAAAGACTTTCTAAATATGTTGCCGGGTATAAGCCCGATATTATGATAGGCACGCATAGTTACGCCGGAATTTGTATGAGTATCCTGAATGAAACAGGCATAACGGATTGTCCTATGTTCGGCGTGGTGACTGATTTTACCGTTCATCCGCTGTGGGAAAG